>NZ_JBTLQH010000004.1:0-274069 GCF_054461575.1 Flavitalea flava | reverse complement strand
ACCCTGTTTGAGGAAAATGATAACTATAATTTCCAGCCTGAATTCCTGCAGTCGTCTTCCGGCATAAAGTTCTATTTAGGAGGTTGGCATTCCGAAAAATATTTCAGGGATATAAAAGACAGGGTCCAGCAAGCATTTCAGTTTGATTCCTCTAAGATCGGAAATGCCAATCTGGAGGTCTTAAATAAAATAAAGGCCTGCACTAGCGTATCCATACATGTCAGACGAGGTGACTTTCTCGATGCTAATAACTATCAGAAATTCGGTTCAGTATGTACGCTTAATTATTTTTTATGTGCGATCCAAAAAATGAAATCATTAGTTGATCACCCCTATTTCTTTTTCTTTACAAATGACTATTCCTGGGTAAAAGATAATTTCATCGATGAGGACTTCACTATTATAAATATCAACTCTGGTGCTGATAGCTGGAAGGATATGTTACTGATCTCCAATTGCAAACACAATATAAGCTCAAATGGCTCTTTTAGCTGGTGGTCTTCCTATTTGAATAAGAATGAAAACAAGATTGTCATTGTCCCTAAATATTTTACGGCAAATCAATATTTTGAAGATATTTACCCCGAAAACTGGATACAGTTGTCGGATTATTAGATGAACCATTTGGTTATCTTAATGATTTTAAACCCGGACGCCTCACCTACAAATAATAAATTTTTGGAAGAGTTTATATATCAACCCGAGTTCCGGGGAATTGTAATCGAATTTCCTGCGGGAAGTGCAGGTATTCCAGGAATTTATCCAGCCCCTTTCGTTTGGCTTCATTCAGATCATAATCCAGGTAACGGGTAAAATAAGCTTGCAGATCGAAGGCATCGTAAGGATTTTCAGCCACTACTTCATTGATATGTAATAAACCCTGGCGGTTGGCTTCGTCAAAGTCCTTAATAAAGGCAGGGTCCATAGGTTTATTACTGATCCAGGCAGCAAATACAAAAGACAGGCCTGTAAAATCCTTCCAGGCTCCGGCAAGATCATATATGAAGGAAGATTGTTTACGTTGTTCGAGCGCCCGGTCGCCAATAACGACACCTGCTGTAGTTCCATTAATATGATCCCGAAAATCCTGTCCGCCATCGATAAGCTCAGGGTCTATTTTCCAGTATTGACTTAGTAGGACCCTGGCTAGTTGCACGGATGTCCGGCTTTGGTAGTCCAATAAAACTTTTTTGATCTTTTCAACCGGAACTTCGCTGAAAAGGCATACAGAGGCCACATCACCTTTACTGCCAATACAATAGTCCCCGTTGATGTAATATTCCGGCATCTGGGGAATAATGGCCACCGGAACCAGTCCCATATCGATTTCATCTCTTAGGAGCATGGCTGCAATCCGGGAAGGATAATCGATGACCAGGTCGATTTCCCTTATTATGGCAGCTCTTTCGATGCCATAAAGCAAGGGTTTGGTGTTCAGATAACTTACAGCTCCTACTCGTATTTTTCTGTCCAATTCCTTTACGTTAATTTTGGCTGCAAAAGTACGGCGCCAAAAATTAACTGCGCAAATTATCCTGGGCCGCCTGTGACGCATACAAAAATTACTCTTTATGGAATTAAATTCTCTGACAGCCATTTCCCCTCTTGATGGACGTTATCGTCATCAAGTCCAGAACCTGAGCGACTATTTTTCAGAATATGCGCTGATTCGGTACAGGGTGCTGGTGGAAGTGGAATATTTTCTTTTTTTAGCCAAAAAGAAATTATTCCCTATGCCGGCCTCTGTTCGCAAACATCTGCAATCTGTTATTGAGAATTTCAGCCAGGAAGATGCCCAGTTGATAAAAAAGACGGAAAAAATCACCAATCACGACGTAAAGGCCGTGGAATACTTCCTAAAGACAAAATTGAGCGAAATTGAGGACGGTGCCGGTGAAATACAGGAATGGGTCCATTTTGGCCTTACTTCACAGGATATTAATAATACCGCGATCCCCTTATCCTGGAAACATGCTATGGAATTCGAATATCTTCCGGGACTGCTCAATCTGAAAAGACAATTAGAGGTTCTGGCCCGCGACTGGAATGAAACACCCATGCTGGCTAGGACACATGGCCAGCCTGCCAGTCCTACCCGGCTGGGCAAAGAGATCATGGTATTTATAGAGCGCATAGAGAACCAGGTAGAATTATTGATTCAGGTTCCCTTCTCTGCCAAGTTCGGTGGAGCTACGGGTAACTTCAACGCTCATTTTGTTGCCTTTCCTAAGAAAGACTGGGTAAAAATGGGGAATGAATTCGTAGAAAGAGTGCTGGGCCTGCAACGCCAGCAATTTACCACCCAGATCGAACATTATGACAATCTAGCTGCCCATTTTGACGGGATCAAACGTCTTAATACGATCCTGATGGATTTTTGCCGGGATATCTGGACCTATGTTTCGATGGATTACTTCAAACAAAAGACTAAAAAAGGTGAAATAGGCTCTTCGGCCATGCCACATAAGGTAAATCCCATTGATTTTGAAAATGCAGAGGGTAACCTGGGAGTTGCAAATGCCTTATTCGAACACTTTTCGGCCAAATTGCCCATATCCCGTTTACAAAGGGATTTAACGGATTCTACCGTGTTACGTAATATCGGCGTACCTTTTTCCCATACGATGATAGCCCTGAAGTCCATTGAAAAAGGGCTGGAAAAACTAGTGCTCAACCGCCCCAAATTACACCAGGACCTGGAAAACAATTGGGCTGTCGTAGCCGAAGCCATCCAAACCGTCCTGCGAAGAGAAAAATACCCAAAACCCTACGAGGCCTTGAAGGACTTGACCAGGGGGAAGGAAGGAATCACGAAGGAATCCATGCACAATTTTATCGACGGCCTGAAAATTACAGCCACATTAAAGAAAGAATTAAAAAAGATAACCCCGCATAATTATACCGGAGTTTCAGCATGATAAGAATTTCGCCCTGATAAATGAGCCGGAGGAAAGTCCAGTTGGCTTAATGGATCATTTATGGATCTCCGATGTAAAATGAAACTCGATCTCCGGATTATTCGTTCTTTCTGTATTCAGGAACCATTCGCTCTGGGCCAGATAAACCAGGTATCCATCTTTATCTTCGGCTATATTCGCATGTTTGAAGCGGGTGAAATCTTCCAGTTTTCCTGGGTCTTTACTGGTTATCCAGCAGGCTTTATAAAAAGGCATGGCATTGAATTGCACTGAAGCACCGTATTCATGCAAGAGCCGGTATTGAATGACCTCAAATTGTAATTCTCCCACACAACCGATGATCTTTTTGTTTCCACCATATTGTGTGAACAATTGCGCCACGCCCTCGTCGGTCAATTGTAAAAGCCCTTTTTCTAACTGCTTAGTTTTCATAGGATCTCTATTCACAACCTCTTTAAAGATCTCAGGAGAAAATGAAGGTATACCCGTAAAATAGAAATCTTCACCTTCGGTAAGGGTGTCGCCAATCTTAAAATTCCCCGTATCGAATAACCCAACGACGTCACCGGGAAAAGCCGTTTCGATAACGTCTTTATCCCTGGCCAGAAAGGTATATGGATTACTGAAACGGACTTCCTTATCCAGCCTCACGTGATGGAAATACTTATTACGTTCAAATTTGCCGCTGCAGACTCTAAGAAAGGCGATCCGGTCCCTGTGTTTAGGGTCGAGATTGGCATGTATTTTAAAGATAAAACCACTGAATTTGTCCTCATTTACATCCAGGTGACGGGTAGAAGTCTCCCTGCTCCGGGGCCCGGGAGCTATCCGGATAAAGTTATCCAGCATTTCCCGTACGCCGAAATTATTGATTGCACTGCCAAAAAAAACAGGCGCCACCTTCCCTTCCAGGTAATCAGCTACATTCAGGGCACCATGTACTCCATCGACCAGTTCTACGTCTTCCCGCAAGGTAGAAGCGTCTTTTTCGCCCAGTTTGTCATCCAGTAAGGAAGTATCCAGCTTTTCTATCTTGACCATATCCTCATCCGTTGCCTTGGTATTGGCCGTGAAAAGAACCAGGTTCTTGTCATACAAATTGTAAACGCCTTTGAAGTCTTTACCGCTGTTGATTGGCCAGGACATGGGGTGTAATTGGATATTCAACTCTTTTTCTATCTCTTCCAAAAGATCGAAACGATTTTTCCCATCCCGGTCCATTTTATTGATGAATACGATGACCGGCGTGTTCCGCATGCGGCACACTTCCATCAATCTTCGCGTTTGTGCCTCAACCCCGTTCACGCTATCAATTACTAGTATTACGCTATCCACAGCGGTAAGGGTTCTATAGGTGTCCTCGGCAAAGTCTTTGTGTCCGGGAGTATCCAGCAGGTTCACCAGCATGCCTTTATATTCGAAGCTCATAACGGAGGTCGCCACGGAGATACCACGTTGTCTTTCGATCTCCATGAAATCGCTGGTTGCGTGTTTTTTGATTTTGTTGCTTTTTACCGCGCCGGCCGTTTGTATGGCACCGCCGAAAAGAAGGAATTTTTCCGTCAGGGTCGTTTTACCGGCATCCGGATGGGATATAATGGCAAATGTCTTACGCTTGTTGATCTCGTTAATATATTTCATAAATCATACATATTGCCCGGATAGCTTATTAGCCGAAGCCCCTGAAAGGGCCGCAAAGGTACGATAACCAATATAAAAAAAATACCCTTACCGTTTTTAGTCGGTACGGGCAGCATAAGTTGACAAAGGAGGACCAATTGCAAACGGCCAACTAATTGCTAACGACCATTTTCTTTGTATCTACGACTTTTCCGTTAACGATCAAGGAATAAATATACATTCCGGATGTAAGTTTTCCAGTGCTCAGCTGAACCTGGCCTTTCCCGGCAGCGGGACTCAGGCTAACCGTATTTATCAATTTACCGTCCAAGCTATAAACCTGGCAGGTGGCGGCATTCACATCGCCAGGCAATGAATATTCGATCGTAGTGGAATTTGTTGAGGGGTTGGGCCTATTGTTCCCCAGCCAGGTCGCATTCGCCGATTTCAAGGCATTTGTTTGTAAATTGGAAAGCGGTTGCCTGTTCAGGATCATAGTACGCAGTTCCTGGACCTGATTTTTCAAGGTTTCCACCTGGTTCTGCAACTCGACGGTCAATGGATCCTGTTTGATAATACTACTGCCGGCCCCAGAGGTGGTCCTGTATACGTAGCCGTTACTATCGATCACCAGGTATGCACCGGCTCCTTTTTGAAGGTTCTCGAACCGTATGTTGGAAGGATTGGTTTTTCCTGATACGGCAACACAATTAACATGGAGTTTGGCAGTGGGTGAAGGTGCAGCCACCCCGACATAACCAAAGGGATTGATACGCATTCTTTCAATACCATTACCGTTGAAACGGTTTGTGCCGAAAATCAGGCTGCTTGCCATGTCCATGTTTTCCAGGACAAAATCGTTTGGCTACACTGCCCTGAACATAATAATTCGAACCGGTAGCAAGCCCTATTATCCCGCAATTTAATATACCCGTAGTGATGGACCCATTCACCCATTGCATACTCGGACCATTACCAGCCACACGAAAATGGTTGTTGGGTGAGTTGCTGTAAATTCCCAGGAGAGTTCCGGGGTTGATAGTCCCGATTCCTACATTCCCATTCTGCAAAATGGTCATTTTTTCCGTATTATTGGTCCGGAAAACTAATCTTTGCGTATCCGTAGTCCGGTAATGATTAGAAAGATTTAAATTTAATCTGATCAATCAGGTTAGAAATAGTGATTCTTACCCTATAGGGTAAAACAGGCAGGTTGTATATAGGTAACCATTTAGTGGTTCCCTTATCTATCGGTTAAGAATAGGTTATTATACTTTCTACGTATGATCATATTGTTATGTTAAGGAAAAAAACGGCATGAAAAGGATACTTGTTTTATTATCAGTAACGGTCCTCGTCCTTCATCTTCAGGCGCAACCGAAAAAGAAAAAAGTAGTATTTATCATAGCCGACGGCATTCCGGCGGATGTATTGGAAAAAACCCGTAAGCCGTCCCTGGATCAGATTTCCAAAACCTTTGGATACAAACGGGCCTTTGTAGGAGGAGAAAAAGGAGGTTATTCGCAAACGCCAACTATTTCCGCTGTAGGCTATAATAGTCTTCTTACCGGCACCTGGGTTAATAAACACAATGTCTGGGGAAACGATATTAAGGAGCCTAATTACCACTACCCTACTATTTTCAGGATTTTGAAACAAGCTGATTCCACCAAAAAAACGGCGATCTTCTCTACCTGGCAGGATAACCGGACCAAACTGGCGGGGGAATCATTGCCACAAACGAAAAACCTGAAGGTGGATTATTACCTGGACGGTCTCGAACTCGATACCGTCAATTATCCTCATGACAATCAGAGCCGGTATATTCATAACATCGATGAGAAGGTTACCGAGGCTGCAGAAAATTGTATAAAAGAAAAAGGGCCGGATCTGACCTGGCTCTACCTGGAATATTCGGATGATATGGGACACCGCTACGGTGATGGGCCTGAAATGAAAACGGCGATCGGTTATGTCGATCAGCAGGTAGGTAGGATCTGGAATGCCATCCAATACAGGCGGGAGAAATTCCAGGAAGACTGGGCCATTTTTATTACCACTGACCATGGACGGGATTCCATAAATGGTAAAAATCATGGAGGGCAGTCAGAACGGGAACGTACAACCTGGATGGTAACGAATGCAAAGGACCTCAACCATTATTACCGGGATTTTACTCCGGGGATCGTTGACCTGATGCCCACCATAGCCAGGTTCCTGGAGGTTCCCATCCCGAGAGAATTCGGAATGGAGATCGATGGAACACCCCTTATCGGAAAATTATCGGTGTATGCTCCAGTAATAAAATACGAGGATAACAAACTGGATATTCATTGGAAAACCCAGGATAAAGATGGATCTGTAAAGATATGGATGACTACCACCAACAATTTTAAGGATGGCGGAAAGGACGACTATAAGTTATTGGCGGAGGTACCCGTTTCTCAGCAATCAGCCAAACTTGGAATTGGATCAAATCCATCCTCCTTTTATAAGATCGTGCTGGAAGGTCCCTACAATACGGTCAACAAGTGGATAGTCATTAAATAACACCAAAAAAAATTAAAACCCCGAAGGCATCAACGTACTCAGATCCTGTTTGGATTCATAATGAAATGGCCTGTTGATTGGGATCATCCCTCTTTTTAACTTCACTTTTCCATCAAGGGTGATGGTCACCTGTTTTTCCATTAATAGTTGAAGAGCATTACTGAAAAGGTGCTGCAAATCTACCTGAAGAGAAACAGGCACAAAAAAAGTATCTTTTTTTGGAATCAGGATCGTAGAATCCAGGATGGAATGGCCGGCAGGTCTCCCATTCACGGAGACATCCACTTCCGCTTTTTTCAATTGCAAACTGAAAGAATTGGGATTATAAAACTTTATGATTGCCGAAAGGGTAGTCTGGGAACCGGTCATACTGCCAACACGAATATCCTGCAATCCATAATATTCCGGAGCATCCGGTTTATTACAACCTGTCAACCATAGTAGCAGGCAGAGAAGTCCCGCCTGAAACGGATAGCTTTTAGCTTTTTTAATTGGGTCCATACCACAAGATAAGTGGCATTTACGAATTCCCTTAATATTAAGTACCTTTCTGAAAAGAAACGATCGTGCCAACAATAGCTGAACGTATTCAACAATTCAACAGCGGCAGGTTGCCCTTCTATACCGCGTTGAAATACGGAATGATGGCAGAAAATCCTTTCCGTTTTCTCAGGGGCACCTGCCATCTGTTCTACGAAGACCTCAGACAAAAAAATCCACTTCCTGAATACCCGCTTAGCTGGGTGTGCGGAGATCTCCATCTGGAGAATTTTGGAACCTATAAAGGCGACAACAGACTGGTTTATTTCGATCTTAATGATTATGATGAGGCTTTACTGGCCCCGGTTACCTGGGAATTGGCAAGAATGGTCACCAGTATTTTTACCGGGTTTGAATCTTTGGGGATCAACAAAAAAGAAACGACAAAGGCTGCAAAGCTCTTTCTGGAAACCTATTCTGCTACCCTTGCCCGGGGGAGAGCGAGATACCTCGAACCCCAGACGGCTAATGGGATCGTACGTTTATTTATGGAAAAAATTTGCGAGCGCAAACAAAAAGAACTAATCCGGGAGCGAACCGTTAAGAATGATGACAAACTAAATCTGCGGATTGATGAGATCAGGTTTTTTTCCCTTGATAAATCACTAAAAAAGGAAGTTTCCGACCATATTACCCAATGGATCGGTAAAGAACCTCAACTGCAAAACAGATACCGGGTAATAGATGCCGCGTTCAGGGTAGCGGGGACCGGCAGCCTTGGGGTAAAAAGGTATGTTTTCCTGCTTAAAAACAAACAGGATCTCAAAAAGCATTTGTTGATCGATATGAAGCAGACCCTTCCCTCCTCGCTTCAGCCCTGGGTTAACACCACCCAACCATCCTGGACTAACGAAGCGGAACGGGTAATAGCCGTCCAGAATAGAATGCAGAACATCCCCCCTGCCCTTCTCAGCCCAACCCTGTTCAAGGGAGATCCGTTTGTAGTGAAAGAATTGCAGCCAACGGCTGATAGGATCGACTTTCTGGTCATGAAGGACCGGCCAAAAGATATCGAATGTGTGATTGTAGATATGGCGCTGCTCACGGCTTCCGCAGAGTTACGCAGTGCCGGCAGACAGGGATCTGCTCTTGCGGATGAATTGATTGCCTTCGGAAAGGATCAACATTGGCAGCAGGGCTTGTTGGACTATGCCAAAGAATATGCTGTGCAGGTTAAAAAAGACTACCAATCTTATTTTAAAGATTATAAAGCCGGCTTTTTTACACCAACTGCCAGAAAAATTTATAACTAAATCCCACCAATAACAACTAACCCATTATGCCATTGACAGAGGATATTATCCGGAAACTGATCCTTGCTGTTATAATCGGCGGCCTGATCGGGGCAGAACGGGAATACCGGAGTAAATCGGCCGGATTCCGGACCCTCACGCTGATCTGCCTGGGGGCTACCCTTTTTACCATACTGTCCGAATTGATCGGCAGCGGGGGAGCCCCGGAAAGAATAGCTTCCAATGTGGTGGTTGGAATTGGATTCGTAGGAGCCGGAGTAATTTTTAAAAGCGATTCCACGCATAGTAAGGTAAACGGAATTACTACTGCGGCCATGATTTGGGTCACAGCCGCGTTGGGAATGTGTATTGGTGCCGGATATTCTCTTCTCGCCATTACCGCCTGTGCGCTCATACTGATCGTATTATTCCTGTTTAGCCTGGTGGAAGGCTGGATTGACCGGGTCAACCAGATCAGGAATTATTCGATCGTCTGCGATTTCGAAAATGAGACCGCTCACCGGTTTGAGGATCTTTTCCGCCAACATAAACTAAAATTCAAGCGCATCAAACAATCAAAATCGATATCCAACGTAATAACCGGGGAATGGGTCGTACAGGGATCGGAAGCCAATCACCGGCATTGCATCCACGAGATCCTCAGAGATACCAATGTAAAGGCTTTTGAGTTCTAGATTCGCTTCCGGCAATTTTAAAAGAAGCTCACTGTCCAGTCCCTTTCAAATTCTTCTTTTGGTCCCAGCTTATTGATGCCTTCTTTGGCGGTAAATTGCTGATCGGTATCGACACTATCGGCAATACCGCACCATGGCTCGATACATACAAAATCAGCATTTTGTGCAGCCCAGATACCCAGATAGGGAAAGCCGGTAAAGTCAAAGCTCAGACCATGCTTGGTTTTTGCTGATTTCAGAGAAACCTCAGTAGAAGAGAGGCCTTTGAAAACCAGGGCGTCCTTCGCAAAAAGGTCTTTTGTTAAGGGTAATTTTGAGGTATCCTTCAAAAAAGGCAAAGAAGTTTTTTCAATCAATCCATCGTTGGAAATAGGCCAGCGGGATGCGTTTTCTTTTTCATCAAATTCCAGGAAATAGTCATTGTATGACGTCCCCTCCACCAGGGGAACCTTGAATGCCGGATGGCCTCCGATAGAAAAATAAAGATCATTATCTGAAGGATTCTTTACGCTGTAAATTACCTGTAATCCATTGGGTGCCAGCCGGTAAGTCACTCTCAGGTCAAAATTGAAAGGAAAGACCTCCCGGGTTGTTGAATTGCTTTGCAACAAAAAGGTAATGGATTCGGGCTCCTGTTTTTCAACGGCAAATACCTTTTCCCTGGCAAAACCATGCCGGCCCAATGTATAATTCTTCCCTTCATAACTATAGGCATCATCTTTTAATGTCCCGACAACAGGGAAAAGTAAGGGTGAATGTTTGCCCCAAAAAGCAGGATCGCCGTTCCAGAGGTATTCCAACCGGTGTTCTTTATGAAAAATACTTTGCAATTCCGCCCCTTTGGGGTTGATTCCTATTTTCAAACGCTTATTTTCAATACTGAGCATGGAAAATTATTTTGGATGCAATATTACTCATTTGACCTCAAACCTTATTTGTATAATATATGATTTACGATAACAGTTTTCCCCACTGACCACCGTTTAACCAAAGCATAACGCCTTTAATGTATTTTGGGTTGCCGGTTGGAGACGATTGCTTACATTCACGGCATGTTTCGTCATCTGGAAATCGTCTGGACCAGCTTTAAAATGGCCTTGCAGGAGTTCAGGTCCAATAAACTCCGCACTTTTCTATCTCTTTTAGGAATTACCTTCGGCATCTTCTGTATTATCAGCGTTCTTTCCACCATCAGCAGCATGCAATTAGCGGTGAATAATGACATAAAATCCATGGGCAATAAAACGATCTATATTGACAAATGGCAGTATGGTGGCGGACCGGATTATCCCTGGTGGAAATATGTCAAAAGGCCGGTTCCAAAGGTAGAGGAGATGAGATTAATTCGTTTAAAAGTTCCTGACGCACCACATATTTCTTTTGGGATGAATACCTCTTCCAATGTGGATTTCGGAGAAACGTCCCTCACTGGTGTCAATTATTATGGAAATACGGAAGATTTTGACAAGATCCAGCAAATAAAAATCGGGGTTGGCCGGTATTTTCAACAATCGGAATTTGACCGGGGTACTCCTCTTATAGTCATGGGGTATACTATCGCCGAGAAATTGTTCGATAAACCGGAAAAGGCCGTCGGGAGCCAGGTTAAATTAAAGAACGGAAGATCCGCCCTGGTTATCGGTCTCATCCAGAAACAGGGCCAAAGTCTTCTGGGGGGATGGGATTATGACAATAGTATCCTGCTGACCTATAACTTTATTAAACAAATAGTGAGGGAAGAAAATGGAAATCCCAGCATCCTGGTACAGGCTGCACCTAATATATCGATGGAAGCGTTGAAGGATGAACTGAAGGGGGCAATGCGGTCGATCCGGAAGCTGAGCCCGACACAGGAAGATAATTTCGCGCTGAATGATATTGATACGCTGAGTAAATTCTTTGACCCGATCTTTAGCGGAATGAATATAGGCGGTTGGGCCATTGCTGCTTTATCTCTTATCGTAGGTATGTTCGGGGTGGCAAACATTATGTTCGTTACCGTCCGGGAAAGAACCAGTCAGATAGGCCTCAAGAAAGCCATTGGGGCCAAACGGGGGGTAATCATGACGGAATTTTTGCTGGAATCGGCCTTCCTTTGCATTATCGGCGGGATGATAGGCTTATTGGCGGTATTCATCCTTACCCTGGTTTTTTCATCTATCTTAAGTTTTAAAGTCTTTATCCCGCTGAATATTATCCTCATGGCAGTTGGTATTTGCCTGTTCACCGGCGTTTCGGCTGGAATAATTCCAGCCTTTATAGCGGCCCGGATGGACCCGGTCGTTGCGATCCGGTCAAAGTAATTAAATTTGCACCATGGATAAGATCGATTTCCCGGTGCCCGTTACCATTCTCGCTATAGAATCTTCCTGCGATGAAACCAGTTGTGCTATTTCCCGGGATGGGGTCATTCTTTCGAATATTATTGCCGGACAGGCAGTACATGCGCAATATGGGGGAGTTGTACCGGAATTGGCCAGCCGGGCTCATATGCAAAATATCGTACCCGTTGTGGACTCCGCGCTCAAAAAAGCAGGATGCACAATAAGCGACCTCCAGGCGATTGCCTTTACCCGGTCTCCGGGTCTGATTGGATCCCTGCTCGTGGGCTCCCAGTTCGCCAAATCATTAGCTCTTAGCCTGAATATACCTTTATTGCCAGTTCACCATATGCAGGCCCATGTACTGGCAAATCTGATACCATCCGCATCCGATGAGCGGCCCCGTTTTCCTTTCCTTTGCCTTACCGTCAGCGGGGGCCATACTCAAATCGTATTATGTGAATCGCCGCTGAAAATGAGCGTGATCGGGGAAACTTTAGATGATGCAGCCGGTGAGGCCTTCGATAAATCGGCTAAATTGATGGGACTCCCCTATCCCGGAGGTCCCCTGATAGATAAATATGCCAGGGAAGGCAATCCAGCCCGGTTCTCCTTTCCGGAACCCAGGATACCGGAGTTAAACTTTAGTTTCAGCGGCCTTAAAACCGCCATTCTCTATTTTCTGCAGGAAAATACGGCCAAAGATCATGCCTTTATCGAAAAGAACAGGGCCGATATCTGTGCTTCTATCCAGGACCGGATCGTGTCCATTCTGCTTAACAAACTAAAAAAGGCAGCCTTGCAGACCGGTATCCGCGATCTTTGTCTGGCTGGGGGTGTATCTGCCAACAGCGGTCTTCGAAAAGCCTTCCGGGAAATGGGGGCACGCCATAACTGGGATACCTTTATACCCCCCTTTGAGTATTGTACGGACAATGCGGCGATGATCGCCATTACCGGCCATTATAAATACCTGGCCGGCGATTTTGCCCCCTTGTCCGTAAGCGCCAGTGCCCGTGCCGAATGGTAACGCATGTACCTGTCAAAATAGAAACAAGAAAAGCCTCTGCCGAAAAATGCCCAATCCTTTTTTTACATTCAAACAATTTACCATCTATCAGGACGCCTGTGCCATGAAAGTATGCACAGATGCCTGTCTGTTTGGTGCCTGGTTCGCCGGAAACATTTCTGTTCCGGGCAAAGTACTGGATATCGGGAGCGGGACAGGGCTGTTAATGCTGATGCTTGCCCAGAAACAGACTCAGGAGATCCATGGCATTGAATTGGATCCTGCAGCATCCGGTCAGTCGGAAGAAAATATCTGCGGTAGTCCGTGGAAAGACCGGCTAAGGGTGATAAACGGGGATGCACGAAACTTTTCTTTTCCCGGCAAATATGATTTTGTATTGACAAATCCGCCTTTTTATGAGGGTGATCTTCTTTCCGGAACCAGGGCGAAAGACCTGGCCAAACATAGCCAGGAATTAACCCTGTCAGCCTTAATAAACGTCATCGATACCAACCTTAGTCCCGAAGGGAAATTTGGCATCCTTCTACCCTATCACCGGATGGACTATTTTAAAGGATTGGCGGAAGAAAAGAAATTCTTTTTACAGGAGTCGGTATCCATAAGACAAACACCTCGTCATGATTTCTTCAGGGTGATTCTCTATTTTTCGAGAAAAGAAGCAGCTCCTTCCGGGGAAAAAGAACTAATCATTAAAAATGAACAAGGGCTTTACAGCGATGCATTTGTAGCCTTACTGAAGGATTATTATTTGTATTTATAGTGCTCTCCTGCTCAACATAATTCCGAATCATAATTGTATTTCCATTCAAAACTTTGCCTCAAAGACCGGCATATTCTTTCAGATAATCATAGGTTAGGGTGAGTTGTCCATTTCTTACCATGGTTGCCCTGTCTATGATCACGGACTGGCCTTTCACCAGATCTTCCAATATGTATTTGATCAATTGTTCTCCAAAATAACGGGAGGCATCGCGTGGTAATTCATTCGGAAGATTTCCTACGGCCATAATATCAACCGATCCCGGTTGGTAAGGAGCCGTTCTTTGCCTGGTACTTCCATGGACGCCATAGACCGGTTCTTCAATAGGTGCATCTCCCAGGTTACAGGGGATCGATCCTCCTTTATCATCCGTTATATCGGCAATTGTTTTTATCCGGAAACCGGGAGTGGTCATATCTTCCCATTCAAATAACCTGGGCATTTCTTTATCCCAGTAAATGCCATTCATCAGTACATCGGCAGCCTTGGCATAGGGCAGGAACTTACATCGGTAATTATCGGGATGGTGGTGAAAATCCTCCCGGTTATAGGTACCCTTTTTTCTATGTTCGTAAAGTGCAGCCCCTTTGAGCTGTGTAAATACGGGATAAGCAAATTCTCTTTCCAGAAATTCATCCGGCTCCACTTCGACCATTTCCAGCAGGTTCATGACCTCGAGTACCCCATGTGCTACCCTTCCGGATCCCGTGACGACTACCTTTACATTGGGTAATTTTAGCCCGAAATAGGTGTGGATGAGCTCACGGAAACTTTTTTGTTCATGCACCCTGCCAAGGGAATAAAGACCGGTGCGACGCCCATAAGCCATAATACCATTATGAGCCCCTACTACTCCGGCAAAAAAACCAAAACCCAGGATCCGCTGTCCATCATCATGTTCCAGGCATTCGTAGTCTATAAGGGTGATCTTTTTTTCCAGGATGGTACGGAACATCGCCTGGTTGTATAATTGTTTCTTTTTGGTATGAGAGAAAAAAAGATAGGTTTTCCCGGCAATCAGTTCCTGAGTGGGAACCTCCTTAATTCCAAACAGGATATCGCAATCCGAGATATCCTGTTTGACTTCAATACCGGCAGCGGTATATTCCTTATCCGAATAACAGCGTCCGGGAGAAGCTTGGGCGATTATTCTGACCTTGTCCGAATTCTTATGTATCCACTTGCATTGAGCCGGTGTCAGGGCCACCCGGTTATCCACCGGCGCTTTGCCTTCCCTTAATAAGCCTATTTTTATCATCCTTAACTGGTTTATCTACAATCGAATAGGGATAAAGATAGAAATTTAAATCTTTTTCAGCGCCTTCTGTAGGTAATACCGGTTTAAAATGGGTTTTGAACAAATTCTTTCCTTCCTTTTTTGGCCATGATCGCTCAAATCAGTAATATTGCGTCCCGAATTTGAATGCCGTTTTTTTAACGGCCAGGCCCGGATGGCGGAATTGGTAGACGCGCTAGACTCAAAATCTGGTTATCGCAAGGTAGTGCAGGTTCGATTCCTGTTCCGGGCACAAATGCCTTTCCAACGAAGTTGGAGAGGCATTTTCATTTGTGAACGGTGCGGACTGGTTCGCAAAAGTGAACGAATGAAAATGCCTGGCTACGCTGAAAGCGGGGCGAAGGCTTTGGGTAAGACCCTCGCGGAAGTAAAGGGAACACTGAAGGGCAGAGCCCGGAAGTAATCCTGTTCCCGGCACCACATAAGTAAACATTACTCTACGACCTTTGGTCGCCGATTGCCTATATTAGTTGCTTGTTCAAAGGCATATCCCATTTGCAATACACTGAGGTCGGCATTGTGCCTGCCTACTATCTGAAGACCAATTGGCAAACCATTTTTTGAAAAGGCACAAGGCACAGACAATGCTGGGTTACCGACCACCGAAATGTAATAGGCTGATCTCATCCAGTCAAGGTAAGTTAGCATTTGTACGCCTTCAATTTGTGTTGGATAATGCGTGGTTACATCAAAGGGAAAGACCTGGCTAACTGGCATGATAAGGAATTCATATTGCTCTAAGAATTGTTGCATGCGTCTATATAAAGCAGACCGTTTAATTTCAAGCCGGGAAAGATAAGGGCCAGTCAATTTTATGCCTTCTGCTATATGCCATTTAGTATACTCATTCATTTTGTCACTGTTTGCGGCAAGCAAATCGCCATACTGGGATTCATACTGCCAGTGACGACAGGTGACAAAGCACTCATTGGCATCAGTCATGTCGGGTTCGTTTTCTTCTACTATACAACCCAACGATTCAAACACTTTTCGCTGTGAATGAATAGCATCTTTAACTGCGCTTTCCCAAGGCAGGCCAAGGTCTTTTATAAAGGCAACTTTCACGCCTTTAAAATCACGGGCAAGCGGTTTTAAGAATTGCTGAGGACTATCCATAACAGATATGGGCGATCGGTTATCGGGACCTGCTTGCACACTGAGTAAAAAGGCGCAATCAGAAACTGTACGTGCCATGGGTCCTTGAACACTTAATCCCTGCCATGCAAGTTTAGAAGCCACAAGCGGTACTCTTCCGGGCGAAGGCCGTAATCCAACTACATTACAGAAACTTCCCGGGTTGCGCAAAGACCCGCCCATGTCGCTGCCATCGGCAAGAGGTGTCATACCGCATGCCAATGCCACCGCGCCGCCGCCCGTACTACCACCGCACGTTTTTGAAATATCGTAAGGATTAAGGGTTGGACCAAATAATGGATTAAAAGTCTGCGAACCCATTCCCAACTCCGGCACATTAGTTTTCCCTATAACGATAGCACCCGCCCTTTTTTGACGTTCCACCAGGAATGCATCTTGTGGCGGAATAAAATCTTTCCATATTGGTGAGCCGTAAGTGGTCCTGATTCCTTTTGTCTCTACAAGATCTTTGACAGCTATTGGTAACCCGTGCAATGTACCGGTTAAATTTCCTTTCGCCAGCGATTCGTCGGCTGCCAGTGCTTGCGCCATAAGTTGATCTTCGGGCACAAGGGTAACAATAGCATTGACCTTTGAATTTACTTTGGCAATTTGTTTCAGATGTGCCTGCATTACTTCACGTGCGGATATTTTCTTAGTTCTTAATAAGGCCGCCATTTCAACAGCTTTCATATAGCAGACATCACTATCTGAATCAGGAATTTTAAAGTTGTATTTTTCAGAAGTAGAAAAGGAAGTTTTAGCAGTAACCAGTGAAGGTGAAACCAGGGTCGAAAGAGCAGTAATGGAACCGATTTTAATCATCCGTCTACGATTGATATTATTTTCTTTCATAAAAGAATTTGAACATTTAAGGAAGAGCGTTTCGTTATTAAAAAGATTCTATTCACTTTTATCTCCGACTTTTTAAATTTATTTGTTACTGTCACCGTCACGTTTGGCCATTGTTGCTAACATTATATTTCCGCTATTATGCGCTATTCTTAGCGGAAAACAATTTTCCTAATTTATTCATTTATTAGCTGCTTAGCAAAAAAAGCGCGGGAAGACCACCGGAAAGAGGTTCAAAACCAATCTTCAAATAGGTGGTTGGGTGCCTCCTAGCCTGTTATCCCGGCAAATCGTTAAATGCCTGTAAATCAATAATCACTTGGTCAGATATTCTTCCTATTAGGGGCACGAAGCCCCGACGAAAGTCGGTTTTTTTTGCGTTTAGGAGTGTTGCGAGCTTATTCGCATAAACGGATAAATGCAAAACCCTATGCGCCGAAGGCCGGGTGCCGTTGGGTAAGTCCCTCGTGGATAAAGGAGCGAAGCGAACTTTACGAACGTACCCTCGGGTACGACCGAGGAGTAACGAGGGACGATGTTCCGACGAAGGCCTGAGCGAGGAACGAAGCTCTGCTGTTCCGCCCGTTAAGCAACCCCTTGAAGGAAATTTGATAGGCGTAATTCTCATTGATTGTAAAACCCTTTCCAGATGGAAAGATTCTTAAATCCTACCTATTGGTGAATTTAACCGTTATCCACTAAATGAAATAAGGGAATTGCTCAATTGCAAGACGAGTTTTCAATGGATGCTTTAAATTGTAAAATAATTTTTTTTATGAAAAAAATGCTGTTGATCACACTGATTAGCGTGGCTGAATGGACCGGAATACCGGCAGTCGCGCAAGAAAAAATATCCGCATCCAAACAAGTAGACACCGTCTCGGGACAGAACATTTCGAGAAAGAACGATATCATGAAACAGCTGCTTGCGTTTTCGGCGCCAGGGAAGCAACACATGCTATTGGCCGATCTCGTAGGAAGCTGGATTTTTCAGGACCAGAAGCTCGCCTTTGTAAAAGGGAAGGTAATCAGGAAGCAAGTCTATGACGGGCGTTTTTTTACCGTTGAGATCACCGGTGGCAAGTTGCAGATCCCTGTGGCGGCCGGAATGATGAAAGAGGAGAATTATCAAAGCATGCAGATTGAAGGGTATGACAATCCAAGGGCAGCGTTTGTGACGATCTCGATCAATAACCATATCGGTAGCGATATAGAAATGCAAACCGGTACCTATGACATTAACACAAAAGTCATTACTTATGACTGGGACAGCGAGCTGATCCCAGGCGTAAGGACAAAGAACAGGCGGCTCCTCAGAATAGCAGATAAGGATCATTATATAGAGGAGTTTTTCGAGCTCAGGAACAATGTGCCTGTAAAGGTCCGGGAATTGGATTATACTCGGGTGAATGGGGGCTAAGGAACAGTGCGGAAAGCTCCGGCAAACCGTCGCAGCCAGTGGGGGAAAGATTTGGGCAGAAAATTTATTTGGAATCAAAAGCATTACTGAGTCTTCGAACGATCCGAACTCCAGCAAGCTTGTCTATCGTTTCAACAGTCTCACTGCGGCGCCGGCTAACCCAAATCCCACTCCTGCTAACTGACCAGGCCCGATGATCCGTCAAAAGCTTATTTTCAGCTAATGAGACGCAGTTCATTCCTCAAGCTCGCGATGTGCGCTGCCGCCGGCCTCATCGTACCCTTTGCTTCCCTTGCCAGGCTCCGGCCCAAAAACAAGGCAGTAAGGGTCGACAAAGGTTTTTTCGTGCCCGCCGGCAAAGGCCGTTTGGACAAAAGTATCAGCCTTTTCGAAGGAGATACCTTTTTTACAAAGATCGGCACCGACGACACCAATGGTGATGTATATGTCTACGAGTCTACCCGGGTCAAAGAAGGTGGCCCACCATTGCATGTACACTACGACCAGGACGAATGGTGGTATGTACTACAGGGACAGTTCATGATAAAGGTGGGTGACCAGGTTTACCATGTAAAAGCAGGCGACAGCGTATTTGGCCCACGAAGGGTACCCCACGCCTTTGCCAAGGTTGGAGAGGGAGAAGGCAAAATGCTGATGTTATTCCAGCCGGCCGGAAAGATGGAAGCCTTTTTTACCGCTATGAGCCAGGGCGCCACGAAAGATATGACCCCCGAGCAAAATAAGGAATTCCGAAAAGCGCACGAATTTGAAGTCGTTGGCCCCGCCTTGACCCATATTAAGCAATAATGTCTCGCTTTCTTAGGGTCGGCTAATACCGAGCTATGTCTTGTAAAACATCTTTTAAGATTTTGTCGAGAGAGTTCTTGGCTGTAATAGCCCACCAGATGATGGCGGTAAGATAGGTGGTCAGCACCCATGCAATCATTGCTGACTTCTTTTTATCCAATGGCAACAGGCTACCCGTCTCTTCATGCAGCTTCCCATTTTCAATAGTCTGATTACCCGGCGTATTTGCGCGGGCAGTACGTTGAGATGGACTTACACTGGCACACCACCCGTGAACGGATAAAATAAGGGCGCAAAAAAGAAGGGCTAATTTCATGATACAGGATTTTAAAGATCTGGAATCGCAACAGGACGATAAAAATCTATAAAATAAATGCCATTTGCAAGGTAAAACTGTTAAAGTTTTTGCATAATTAAATTCCTTACTAATATCCACAAATTCAGGAAGTTACCCCTTATGTTATTACCCAGAAAGGGTGAATAACTTTGTAAAATCGCCTCCACGACTGGTTTAATTTTTCGCTTTTGATGTAATTTAGAAAAGAATTATCCGGACAGGCATTCATATAACAGCGTTAACAACGTTTCAGCACCACATACTTACAAATGATGGAAAACACATTTACAATAACGATACATATGGTTTCAAGTCTCGATGGAATTATTGCCAAAAAAGACAATAGTGTTTCCTGGTTTGATACATCTGACTACTACGAGAAGGGAGTTACTTTACAAAACACAGAGGAATTTCTCAAAACAATAGATTGTTATGTCATGGGTTCCCGGACTTACGAACACGCCTTGGAACTTTCAACATCTTATGGGTGGGCTTATGGAGACAAGCCGACAATTGTTCTTACACACAGAAACCTGCCAATTGAAAGACAGAATATCACAATTTATTCTGGCGACCTGAACAAATTGGTGAATGAACGACTGAAACCAAATTACAAAAATGTCTGGCTCGTAGGAGGACCAATGCTTGCCAAAGATTTCATTCGTTTAAAACTGGCGGACGAAATAAGGTTGTCAGTCATGCCTATTATTTTGGGCGACGGGACACTGTTTTTTGATCAAATAGGGCTGGAACAAGCATTACACCTGGAAGATGTAACAGCCTACAAAAGCGGAATAGTCGAGCTGCGTTACACCATAAGGAAACAGTAGAATGCTTCATTGAACCTAATGCCACCGTCCGGAGACCTATGGATGTCAAAACTTAATCAACAGCTTTTCAGCCATTAACTTGCCATCCTTGTAATATTCAAAGACCCAACTGTCATCTCTTTTGAAAACGATCCCATTCGAAGATCCATTATCCGCAATAAAATAATCGGCCACGGAGATTTTGAACATACGTAAAATCGTCTTTGGTGTAGTATCGATCAGTTGATATCCATTGGCAATTGGCTGCGCGTATAAGGTGCCCGCAGTTGGGGGTGCAACAGTTACAGTAATTTTCTCTGCAGGCGCGGAATTGGAAACGGCGGTCGGGGCCAATGTCTGGTTATTTACTTCCGGCGCCGGCTGATAAACATACTTAGCATCCTTCAGGGTGGTAAAGGCATCCTTTAAAGCAAGCGTATAGGAAAGCCCATATTCTTTCTCCCGGCTATTTCCTTCTTTGCTTTTAAAAATTATATTTCCCTTACAGTCTTTTAAGTAGACGGTAAGTTTGGTAGTAAACATTGATTTTTTCTCTACTACTTCAGCATGGAGTGCGTTACATTTATTATTAGCGAGTTCAGTAGGTAGTTCAGAATTGTCAAAATAGGTCGTAAAACCGGTTTCTTCCAGAGAGGATTTAGTGAGGGTATTTAATCCATATTGGTCATTTTGCTTAAGGAAATTAAAGGTTTCAGGCACCAGAACATATTTGTAGTTGTTGAGGGAGGTCTGCGAATGGCCTGAAAAACAACTTAGTAATAGGAAAAATAAAACATATGATTTCATAATTACCGTGAATTTTGTTCTTATTTGAAATTTAATTTTTCATTTAGCAGTAAGACCGTCTTCATTTCCAATATTGATAAAGATACGAAATCGACCACGGTGTAATAGAAAAAAATGGCAACATTAATCTGGCCCTTCCCGGGCCTTTTTAATAAAAAAACAACCCTGGCCTACAGTTACGTAAACCAGGGCTGTTTTTGCCTGTAAGACCAACTTATATAATTCTTCTCCTAATACCCATCGTTTTGTTTAAGATAACCCGGCAGGTTAGATGCCGCATCAATGGCAGTTTGCGGAATGGGAAAGATCCTTTTCATCTTATCCGAATTGTTTTTTTCCGTCCAGCTGCCTTCATATTTACCAAAACGGATCATATCGGTACGCCTTACCATTTCCCAATAAAATTCAAAGCCCCTTTCCCTGAACAAAAGGTCCAAACTCAAGGATGTTAATGGAGCTGCAGGGGTGGCCGCTGTACGGGCCGTTCTGACAAGATTTACGTCTGTCAGGGCTCCGGCTTCGTCATTTGCACCCCGAAGCTTTGCTTCGGCCCTCATTAAATAAATGTCGGCAAGACGGAGAATAACTATATCGGCTTCGCCTTTGTTTCTTCCCGTGTTCGAGCTTTTGCTGAACTCATATTTTTCCACCCGGTATCCTGTATTGTAATTACTTCCTGCAGTGGTGTAATCTATCTGCTCGGTAAATTCCACGGGTAGCGTTGGCTTGCTTCTTGTCACATTGTACAATTTGCTGATCTGCAGTTTTCCGTCAGGGCATTTCACAAAGGCGCCGCTGGCATCCTTGGTCAGCCCATATTGTTGTCCTCTCAGAATACCGCGGTTGATGTTGAATGCCGCAGCGTCCACACAGCCGTCAGCCTGGGGAAGATTCTCCTTATAAAACCTGGGGTCGGCAGTGGCAGGATCAGTCGGTGAATTGGCATTTACCCAGGTTTCATAAAAGTCAGGCGTAATGGCCGGGCCATCCGTGCCATTGGCGCTCGGAAAGGCCGGCAAGGGGAATTGATCCCCGGATATGGAGAAATAGGCCATCCTGTTGTGACTGTTGCTAAGATCTGGACGCTGATCAATTGCAAAGATCAGCTCCTTATTAGTATGATTGTCGTTGCTGAATATGGAGAAATATTCAGGAGCCAGGGTATAGTCACCAGAGGCGATGATCTTATTACAATAATCGATCACCTTGGCCATATCATCATTCTGGAAAGAAAAGGAAGCAGCATACCGATCTTTATAAACTGCCGCATTCAAATACAGACGGGCTAATAAGCCCCAGACAGTTGCTTTTGTAATGCGCCCCGGGCCAGTGGTATTCTCTAAAACCGGTTCGATAGCCAGCAGCTCTGATTTAATATATTCAATCGCTTCATCGCCCCTTACCACTTTAGACGTTGAATTCGGGTCCTCCTTGATGAATACTAACCCGAAAAGATCCAGTGTCATCATAGAATAGTAAGCCCTCATGCCCCTTGCTTCCGCCAAAAATAATTTGGCGCCGGGATCCTTATTGGTCTTAAGAGAATTGATGGCGGTAACTGATCTGGACAAGCCCGTCACGATGGAGGTCCAGGTATTTTGTACGTTAGGGTCGGTGCTGACGGTTTCATGCTTATGCATGGAAAGATAAATACCGTTGTCCCCCCAATCCGTACCGCCCCTGTAAGGTAAGATCGCTTCGTCGGTGGAGATTTCCTGCAGCGTAAAATACCGGGTATGCAGAAAAATATCAGGCAAAACATTATATACCGGTACGATAATGCCTTCTGCCAACTGCTTGTCGGTAAGCCCGGAAACGGAGGACTCATCCAAAACCTGTTCATTTAATTTCGTACAGCCGAATAGGGAAAGACTTACCAGGCAGATTAAATATTTAATTGAATTATTTGTCATTTTCTGTTCTTTTAGAATGATACATTAATGCCAAAAAGGAAGGTCCTTGCTTTGGGATAGCTATTATAATCGATGCCAAAGGAAGAGACACCGTCATCACTTCTGTCTGTGTTGACCTCGGGATCATATCCGTCATAATGGGTTATGACAAGCAAATTTTGTCCCGTCACCGAAACCCGGATGGATTTTGCCCATTTATCAATGCCCAGCCCTCTTGTATTGATATCATACCCCAGGGAGAGGTTATTTAAACGCAGATAGCTGCCACTTTTAAGATACCTGCTACTGACAGAGGCCGCATTATTGATACTTTCCTTCGGCTCGGCAGCAGCCGCAGGCGTAGTGTTTACGCTCTTGGCCAGTCTTGCTTTGTAAAAATTAGTGTTGGCAGTATTGTCGTAGAGCTTATTGCCCGACACCCCGTTGAAATTCGCCTGGAAACTAAATCCTTTGAAACCGAAATTACCGTAAAACCCATATAATAAGTTGGGCAACGCCGTTCCTAATACCTGCCGGTCCTTATCGGAAATTATATTGTCTTTGTCACGATCTTCATACTTGCTCAGACCATCGTCGCCTATCCCCTGGTATTTGAGTAAATAGAACGAACCAATTGGATTGCCATTCACATATCCGTTGATCGTGGCGGAGGTCAGCCCTGATCCCTGTGCAGACCCTGTCGTAATGACGGTATAGGGCGAATGTTTCACTTCATTTTTGATGCTGGTTAAATTGCCCCCCACCGAGAAATTCATATCCTTGCTGATTTTTTTCGCAAAGTTCAATTCCACTTCCAGACCATTATTGTCAATGGTCATATCTTTTATGTTCGACCAGTACTCCTGTGCCGGTTGCACCGGGTCGGCTGGATAACCCTTCAGCAGGATATGACTGGAGCTTTTCCTGAAATAATCGACGGTTCCCGTCAGCGCTCCCTGCAACAAACCAAATTCCAGACCCACATCCGTCTGGTTGGAGACTTCCCATTGAAGGTCCGGGTTGGCAGGCCTTACATAGGTATAGCTTGCCGGATAATTCCCTGAGGGGTAAAGTGGGTAACTGCCCCCTGATGAGACAAACAAAGGCTGTGTTTTCTTCGAGGGGATTTCCTGGTTACCTGTTCTCCCCCATCCTGCCCTCAATTTTAAATTGCTGAACAGATTGGCATTCTTCATAAAATCTTCCTCCGTGATGATCCATCCCAGGGAGAAGGAGGGGAAATAGCCATACTTATTGTTACTACCGAATTTGGTGGATCCATCGGCCCTGAAATTCGCGGTAGCCAGATATTTATTAGCATATTGATAATTCACCCGCCCGAAGAACGATTGCTGTTCGTTGACGGTGGCTGACCCCTTTGCGGTGTTGTTGTTTGTAGCCGCTGGCTGCCCGGTACTCGGATCATAAATAGGTTGAATATTGCCTACCGGATAGTTCACCGTCAGGTAGTCCCTCGTCTGATTAAAGAATTTTTGATAGGAATAACCGCCGAGCACGGAGAGGTTATGCTCCGCCTTGACCATTGAATAGGTCAGGTAATTCTCAATCAGCGTATTCCTGTTGGTGGTATAAAAGGTCTCCAGGATTCCCGGGCGTGAAGGCGTTGCACTGGCAAGGCTCTGGTAATTCCTGGTCCCCGTCGAGTTATCGATACCGAAGTTGAGCTTGTAGACCAGGCCTTTTAGGATCTTAAAGGAGGGTGAAAGATTACCTATGAAGCGGTTGATGGTAGAAATATCCTGGTCCAGGTTAAAATAAATCAGCGGATTGCTGATGTTCAGATAGACAGCAGGTTTGCCAACCGAGTCATATGCAGGATAGGTGGGATTATTGGTCAATGCTTCCCCAATGCCGAACGGAGGACGGACATTTTTCGTACTTGAATAATTCAGGACGGCATCGATGATCAGCCTGTCATCCAGGAATTTCTGGGTAGCATTAAACCTGCCCGTATACCTGTCAAATGAATTCTTTTTGATAACGCCTTCCTGTTTTTGTGCGCTGAATGAAGCGTAGTAGGTCAATTTATCGGCGCCGCCGCTAAGTCCCATATTGTAATTCTGGGTGAGGGCAGTTCTGGTTATCAATTTTTGCCAATCGGTATTACCACCTTTATCGTCGAGTGTGCCGCCGATCTCGGGAACGATCTTCCGGAATTCGGAGGCGCTATAAACGGGCAGCGCCCTGGCCAGCTTTGAAACGCCCAGGCTGGCAGCCAGCGAAAGCACAGAAGACCCGGCCTTCCCTTTTTTTGTCGTAATGATGACCACACCATTAGCCCCGCGGGAGCCATAAATGGCGGTGGCGGAGGCATCCTTTAATACGTCTATGGATACGATGTCTGCTGCATTTATGAAGTTCAGTGGATCACCCCCGCCCGTGGTAGAGTTGTCCAAAGGCAAGCCATCCACCACAAATAGCGGGGTATTGCCCGTTCGTATGCCGCCCGGACCCCTTATGGAAATACCCAGGGATGCCCCGGGCTCTCCGCTGGAAGAAGTGACATTCACCCCGGCTGCCTTGCCCTGGATCAACTGCGCCGGTGACGTAACCACCCCGCGGTTAAAATCATCGGCTTTTAATGATTTTACGGCTCCGGTGACATCTCTTTTCGTTTGTGTGCCATAACCCATGACCACCACATTCGCAAGTTCACCGGATGCCGGTTGCAGAGTTATTTCAATTTGCGTCCTGCCGCTAACCGGAAGTTCCCGGGTGGCAAAACCTACATATGAAATCACCAGCATTGCATTTCCATCGGGGACAGTTATAATATAATTACCATCCTTGTCGGTGGTGACCGACTGCTGACTGCCCTTGACCGAAACGGTAGCCCCCGCCAAGGCCCCGCCGTCAACCTGGGTAACCTTTCCCGTTATCCTTAATATTGACTGAAATGGAGAAAATCCCGTTTTGAATTTTTCCGTGTTTGGAGAACCATAAGCTGAATGTAATGCAAGAAGTGGGATCAAAAGGAGCCATTTGGCTGAAACTGTCGCGGATTTCCGTTCTGACATGTGTTTTGGTTTTTGAGATACAAAATTGGTTAGGTGCGCGAAGATATTTAGTACTGCCGTTAATTTTTGCATTAACAACTAAATAACAAAGGGATAATGATACTAAAATAATTTGATAACACTCCAAAACACCGGGAAATCCTTCGATAGCTTATTTTCCACCCCTCCTAACCATCTCAATAAAAAAATCCCTTCAACACATTGATTATCAACACTAAATACAGGGGCCCCCTCATCGAAAGCCGTGGGGCTTTTTGCATTCACTTATTCGTTACCTTAGTATTCTACAAATTTCTGCGATGTCAACGGTTAAATTCACCTATGCTTTAAGAAGGTTTTTTCCCGGGTTGAAGAATATGCCGGCAAAGGGAAGTACACTGACAGAAATACTCGATGAGATGGAAGCCTGTTATCCGGGAGTCCGGAGCTATTTGCTGGATGAACAGGGCGGATTGCGTCAGCATGTCAACATTTTCATTGATAATACACTAATTAAGGACAGGACTGCATTAAGCGATTCATTGTCTGCAAACTCCGAAATCTATATAATGCAGGCTTTATCCGGAGGATAATTCAAACCCAGCGTTTATGAAACCAACACTTCTTCTAGGCACCCGAAAAGGACTCGTTGCCTACCATTTGAAAAACGGGAAATGGCAAATGGAAAACCTTTCCTTTGAAGGTGTGCCGGTTTCCATCGCTTATGCGGACTCCCGTAATGGTACCTGGTGGGCTTGTCTCGACCACGGGCATTGGGGCGTTAAACTGCACTGCTCAAAAGACAGGGGCAAAACCTGGGAGGAAGTTGCTGCTCCTGCCTATCCGGCAGGGGAAGAAGTTAAAGACGGTGTTCCGGCCACTACCCGCTATATCTGGTCTATGACACACGGTGGTAAAAATTTCCAACCCAGGTTGTGGGTCGGCACGGATCCCGGAGGTTTGTTTGTGAGTGAGAATGGAGGAAACAGTTTTTCATTGGTCGAATCATTGTGGAAACATCCATCCCGGAAAATTGGCTGGGTTGGTGGTGGACGTGACCAGCCGGGCATTCACTCTATCGTAGTAGATCCCCGGGATGAAAATCACATACACATAGGCATTAGTTGTGCGGGGGTGTTTGAGACTGTTGATGGCGGCAAGACCTGGGATGTGCGCAATAAAGGATTAAGAGCTGATTTCCTGCCGGATCCCTATTCAGAGATAGGTCACGATCCGCATATTCTTGTTGCGGCGCCAACTAATCCGGATAGCCTATGGCAACAGAATCACTGTGGCATCTTTCGTTCGACTGACGGCGCAAAAAACTGGCAGGACGTAGGCCAGGAGGATGGCCCTGCCCGATTCGGGTTTGCAATTGCTGTTGCAGACGACAACCCTGAACAGGCATGGGTGGCACCGGCAAACAGTGATATGACACGCACTGCCATTAAAGGCGCCCTTTGTATTTGTCGTACGGATGATGGCGGTAAAAACTGGAAAGATCTCAGGAAAGGATTGCCGCAGGAAAATTGTTTCGATATTGTTTACCGCCACGCACTGGTAAGCTCCGGTGATGGATTGGCATTTGGTACCACTACCGGCAATTTGTTTTTTTCACCGGACAGGGGTGAAAATTGGCAGACGCTGAATAACTATTTGCCCATGCTCTACTCGGTTCAATTTGCGGATTGAAAATTTTTGACACGAATAAATCTTACATTGGCTTTTTACCTATCATAACGATAAACCATATGTGATAATTTGTTATATTCCTGCCATAAACCCGGTAGGATGGCTACAGGTTGTCCAAATTTATCTCCTAAAACAGACGACTTTAAACTTAAAACTATACAATATCAATTAGGTTCGATTCCAAATAAAGATACCGTTTCTTTCATAATATTCTGAAGCAACAATAAGGGTGGCGCCTGCATCCAGGCAGATTGCCAGTCTTTTCTGTTCTGCCAGGGTGTTGCCAGGTTGCCCAAAACAATATCGATACGACCGTCTCCGTTCACATCTGCTGCATCCATAGCGACCCATCTTCCGGCAGGCAGATCCCTGATCGTATGGGGAGAAAAATGAAGCCCTCTGAAATGCAGCGAGTCGGTATTTTCCAGATAGACAAAGGACTCTTCAGGCTGATGGTCATAATCTGCGAAATAGGAAATGCAGGCAATATCCAGGTCTCCGTCCTTGTCGAAATCTTTCACCATGGCCTTATAACAGCCATGGATCGGAAAAAAATATTCCTGTCGGAATGTAAAATCCCCCCGGTTGATAAAAATATAAACCCCATGATAATTTTTAAGGATCGGCGAATAATCAGCATTATCTCCGCAGGTATATACGATGTCCATTTTCCCATCCTTATTCATATCGGCAAATTCAAAATAACTGGATCCATAAACCGGTGGGAAAGTCAATATTGGTTTTTCTTCAAACATGCCCCCTCCTTTATTCAGAAACAAAGAAATACCTTCCCTCGCCTGCCCAAATAAAACCCAGATATCCGGTTTTCCATCCTGATTGACATCTTCGATATAGGCTTTGATCGCTCCGGGTGTGGCTTTTAACATCTTTTTCCTGTATCCGCCCTGCCCGTCATTTTGATACCAGCAAAAATCGCCCTTCAGAAATCCAAACTCACAAACCAGCAGGTCTTTTTTCCCATCGTTGTCCAGGTCAGCTTCTATACTTTCAACCGAACGGTCAAGCTTATCCAAAACCACTGCAGGAACCGGCGAAAGAGCACCTTTATCAGGATGAAGGATCATGACATTACCGGTAAGCTTGCCGGGATTAGGTTTGAATTCCCCGATATTGGTGATATACAGATTTGCTTTCCCCAGTTTCAAATCCGTTCCAATATTGTTGGTCTTGATCTGACCGAGGAATTTGAGTTCCTTATCAAAAAGGTTTATCGCTCTTTTACCGGCATCGGCCTGATAAATCCGGCCCCGATCCTTATCAATGGCAATTGCCGTGGTAAAAGGACCTCCGGGATTATTACCGGGCAGGACGATCTTAAAAAGGTCCGAAGCAGGCGGAATGGAGACAGGCCGGTTTTGAGCAGACAGCGAGTCCGGAGCATGATCTATATAATAAGACTCAATTGCCCGGAAATCCTCCGGAGAAACAGTAAGTGTGGGGGGTAAAAAGGCGGAATCTGTCGCCCGTAAAGAAGGCGGCAAGGCTTCAATACGATCACCCGAATACCGGAGATTCATAAAATTAGCCATGACGGGGAACACGCCGGTTTTCCAGGTTTGTTTATCCAAAAGTTCGGGTGAAGGAAAATTATGACAGGAACCGCAGTACACCCTGGCCAGCAACTCCTCCTTACTTTCGTTCTTATTATCGTTCTTACGTTCCATTTTACTCTCCTTCTTACTTTCCCGTACTTCCTCCGATCCCCTGCCGCAGGCTTGAACAAAAAAGATCAAAAGGATTAGATGGAAGGTAATGATCAAAAAATATTTCATGGAGAGGTCTTTTGAAGATGAAAGATGTTTGTTTGGAAAAAGTACCGGCTTTACTGGCCGATACTTTTTCGTTATAAGCTTTCATCGTTATTTATTGTTCGAGCAGTATTCCAGGCTGTTCTGCAACGCATAAAGTATTGAAATCGCAGGACGACACATTACAACCGGAAGCCCTGCGGTTTTAATAGCCCAAATTCTGCTTCACCACCCCGTTCGTTTCGGTAATCACCTTTACAGGCAGTGGATACAAGGTATCATTGTCGTTGGCAAAAGGAGAACCCATGTTTGCCGCATACTGAATAAAAGTTCCCCAGCGGATCATGTCTTCCCTTCTGTGTCCTTCACACCATAGTTCAAACAAACGTTCATCCATGAGTTTATTTTTGAACTGGGCCTGTGTCAGGCTGCCATCTGCATAAGAGCTAAGACCTGCCCGGCTCCGGACATCGTTGATCAGGGAATAGGCTTCCGTGCTGGGACCGCTTATTTCGTTGATGGCCTCAGCCAGTATTAATTCGACATCCGCATAACGCCAGACGATGATATCCGTTCCGGATTCCGCACCCGTGGAGGTCGGATCCGCGCCATATTTTTTGGGAATGGCGCCGATAAAAGGGGCATAAAAGGAGCCATTGATCGTACCGCCCGTCTTTGCATCGAAAAGGGTGCCATTTTTATCAACCGGGTAAGTTCTTAACAGAACGGAAAGCCGCTTGTCGGTGGGATCGAATTTATCATAAGTCGACCAGGGCATTTTATACCCTCCCCATGCCTGCAGATTCATGCCGGAAGGATCTACGTATCCGGGATTTGGGGGCAAAACATCGGACAACCAGTTGTTGTAGTTCTTACTGGCACTGGCATTACAGGGAATGGCCAGGATAATTTCTGTGTTCCCTCCTTTGTTGGCATAACTAAAATTATCAGCATAATTCGTGATCAGATGCAGGCCAAGACCTTTGATCTGTTCGCCAATGGTTATTGCATCCTGCCAGCGTCTTTCTTTCATATATAACTTCATCAGTCCTGTCAGGCAGGCCGTGCTGCTGAAACGGCCATAATCGCTACCCGAAAAAGAAACGGGCAATACCGAAACCGCAGCCTTATAGTCACTTTCGATATACCCGACCATTGCCTCATGGGAAGGTCTTGGAATAGGGACGGCATTGGGGTCATCAGCCACCTTTGGATCGATACGGATTGGGACAGGGCCGTAAAGATTGAATAATAGCTGTGAATAATGGGCCCGTAAAGCTTGCAGCTCGCCAATGTATTGTTTTTTTAGCCCGGCATCCATATTTATCGCCGAAATTTTATCCATATCGATGGTGATCTGGGAAATAATTGGCATTAACTGGTTATAGATGCCTACAATCACCCCATCATCCGTTGAGAATTGCAGCTGATTCATTCTCTTCCATCCCGGCCATCCCCAGGAGCAAATGGTCTCATCCGTCTCCATACTGGATTGTATGACCCAACCATTGTTCGATCCGCCCCACCCTGCCTCATAGGTATCTTTGTTTCCCAGCATTCCGGTGTACATAGCCGTTACGGCTGCACTCGCATCACTGGCGTTCTGAAAAAAGGTAGAGGAGGAAAAAGAGCTGTAAACAACGGGTTTCAGGCTCTTTTCACAGGAAGAGAACAAGGTTCCCATCAGAGCAAATGGTATCAGCCTTCTGGTATATTTATATTTATTGGTCAGGAATTTCATGATTTTACTTTTTTAGGTTAAAAACTAACATTAAGGCCAATTACCACTGAACGGGTCAGGGGATATGCAACAAAACTCTGCAGTTCCGGGTCCAATCCTTTATAGCTGGTAATGGTGAACAGGTTTTGTACATCGATCGATGCCCTCACCCCGGTAAAAAAATGCTGGATCTGAAGGAGCTTTGCAGGGAAAGTATATCCCAGGGTAATATCCCGGCAACGGATAAAATCGGCTTTTTCATACCAGAAACTGGAACTGCTGGTATAGGCTTCATATCCGGTATTCAAACCGTTTGGCCATTTACCATTGGGGTTTGTGGACGACCAGTCCTGTTTGGTGACCGTTAATGTATTCCATCCGAATTGCCCAAGATTGGATTGCAATTGGAAGGCATAATTGTAGTCGGAATTGTATTTTAGAGCGCCGGTTGAACCATACAGATAGATCGAAAGATCCAGATTACGGTACCGGAAAGTATTATTAAATCCAAAACTGAGTTTGGGAAGGGTACTCCCTATATATTTTTCATCGGCCGAGGACAGTTTTCCATCTGCTTTCCCGGTGAGATTGCCCGTAGCGTCATACCCGTTATAATCATGTACGATAATTCCCCCCTGGATCAAACCAGGCATTTGCGCCGGTGCTGTTGTTTTGCCATTGTAGATACCATCGCTCACATAAGCATAGATGGCTCCTACATTATTTCCATCGCCATCCGTAGTTTGGAACTGCCCCTTAGGGTTCTTATATTTTTCCAGTGTTTTGAGAGCGGAAGGAGAACGATCGACCCAGGAACTGAAAAAATGATAAAGGGTCAAGGCGGTATTCCATTCAAAACCGCCATATTCTTTGCTTACGATATTTTTGGACTGCAGACCTATCTCCCATCCTTTGGATCTTGTCCTTCCTGCATTATCCGCCACCGAAGAAACGGGAAAATCGGATGTTAGCGGAACAAAACTCAGCAAATTAGAGATGGTTTTATTAAAATAATCAAAAGTACCGCTAATACGCCCCTTCAGCACCTGGTAATCCAGGCCTAAATTGATTTCCCGGGCAGTTTCCCAGGTTAGATTGGGGTTACTGATCTGGCTAAGGGCAACACCTGTATTCTGGGTATTATTGAACACATAATTATAACCGGTATTGTAATAGGCAAAAGCATTCCTGCCGATATTACTATTGCCGGTCGAACCATAACTTCCCCTGACCTTCAGGTAATTTACAACAGGCAGGATCCGTTTGAAAAAAGATTCTCCGGAAGCGATCCACCCGGCTGAAAAAGAAGGAAAATAACCATACTTTTTATTTTCTGCAAAAATGGATGAGCCATCTCTTCTGACGGATACGGTAAGGAAATATTTATCGTCCAGGGAATATATGGCCCTGGCGAAGTAGGAAGCCCAGGTCTGTTGACTCGCATAAGAACCTACCTTAGGCCGGGGAGCGGTTCCGGCGCTGATATTATTATACAGGAACTGGTCTGTAAGGAAGTTATTATTGCCTGCATTGAAGCCGTCATAATTTGTGATCTGGTAGGAATAACCTCCGACCGCGTTGATCTTTTGGTTCAAACCGATATCATGCGAATAGGCCAGCGTGTATTCCAGCAACTTATTATTGCTGTTGGCCTCTCCAATGGCAGCAACGCCATTACCATTCGTTCCGAAAAGAAAGGACTTGGGTTCATATACCGAACGTTTTTCTGTTGTCTGATCATAACTGAAATTGGCCTTGGCTTTTAAACTGGTAATGATCTCCCATTCGGCAAAACCATTGGTCATCAGACGGCTGCTCTTGGTCTGATCGGTAACCGTCAGGTAAGACAAGGGGTTGGGTATGGCCGGATAATCAGGGCTCAATGGGTAATTTCCATTCGCATCCTTAAGCGGAAGATTGGCCGGATAATAAAAGGCAGACAGAATGATACCCCCCTGTTCATTGCCCGACGATTGAATCGCCTGGTTAGCGGCGGTGGCATTGGAGGTACTGATATTCACTCCTATCTTGATATTGTTGCTGATGGTCTGATCCAGATTGACGCGTCCGTTGTAGCGGGTATAACCCGAACCCTGGATCACCCCTTTCTGATCGAGATAATTTCCGGAGGCGAAATATCTTGTTTTCCCGTTTCCTCCGGTAAGGGAAAGGTTATGCTGCTGTACAAACCCATTCTGCGAAATGGCCTTTATGGCACTTGGTTGTTCGGGCGTGGTGTCGATCTGCTGCTGGGTATATTTTGGAACAAAAGGAGTAAGCGTACCCGGATCGGTATTGCCGTAAGGCGCTACTCCATTGTTGTTTAACCAGGCTTCGTGTAGGATCCCGTTGCGCTGGATCATATAATCCTTCGTATTTAGCAGATCGAAGAATTTTGCCTGTTTCTGAAATGCCTGACTAAATCCGTATTCCATACGGGCCTTATCTCCCTTTCCGCGTTTGGTGGTAATGAGTACAACCCCTGCTCCAGCCTGTGCTCCATAAATGGAGGCAGCACTGGCATCTTTCAAAATCTCAATTGACTCTATATCGTTCGGGTTGATGAAGTTCAGCGGAGAGCGGTTGATTCCACCGGCCCCGTATTGGGGATTGGTCCCCGGATCACCAGCCGAATTATTGATGGGCACTCCATCGAGGACATAAAGAACGCCGGCAGAAGCAAAGGAGGGATTGTCGCGGATCTGCAGATTTACACTGGCCCCGGGTTGACCAGTGGTTTGGGTGGCCAGCAAACCCGGCGCACGGCCCGCCAGGGCCTGTGCGAAATTGGTATTGGTTTGCATATTCAGGTCCGAAGCTTTTACGGTGGAAACGGCCCCATTCAGTTCCTTTCTTTTTACGGTACCGTAGCCAATAACTACCACATCGTCCAATGACCTTGGCTGTAGTTTTAATACAATAGATAAATTCGTAATTCCGGCGATAGTTACTTCCTGTGTCTCCATTCCGACAAAGGAAAAAATGAGTGTTTTAGCCTTCCCTGCCGCCTGAATGGAAAATGAACCATCGGCAGCAGTCAATGCCGTGATCCTGGTTCCTTTAATCTGGATCGTAACTCCGGATAAAGGTTCTCCTTTTTCATTCACGACCGATCCGTGGATTTCGACCGGCGGCAAGGGCTCAATTTGGCCGGATCCATCCGGATTATGGGATAATTCTTTCCGGAAGATGTAAATAGTCTTGTTTTCGATGGAATAGTCCAGTCCTTGTTTGTCCAGGCATGTTTTTAAGGCGATTTCCAGGGAAGCGTCCTTAAGATCCACGGAAACCGGTGCGGCATTACGCAATAAGCCGGATTCATAAAAGAATACATACCCCGTCTGATTCTTTATGGTCTTAAAAACTTTAATCAGGGACACCTCCTTCCCTGTAAAACTGATTTTTTGCGAATAACTTCTGGCGCTTACCTGCAGGCAAAACGCCAGACAAATCATAGCGGTAAGTTTCATGATCAACAGTGTTTTGGTTAACATCTTTTGCTGGATTCCTGCCGCAACAGGAATGTTACAAAGAGCTTTTAAATACATAACTTTGTTTTTACCCCGCTATAGCTTCGGCTACAACGGATGTTTGGGTTAATAAATAAGCAGTCTGACAACGATTGTGTATTTGGGTTAATCCAGATCATTAGCCGCCTTGTCTGAATCACAGGGCGGTTTTTTTATTGGATTTTCCACTATTTTTGGCCAGGAGGCATGACAATAAGTTTTTTATGATCGAGGAGACAATGCACCCGGTATTTTTCCAAAATTTTCATTACCTGTTGTAAAGACAGATCCATCTGGATCTCCCCTTCGAACTCCAATACAGGCGGGCTGATTCCGTAAACAATTTCCACATCATACCATCTGGCCAATTGACGCATCAATACCTGAAGGCTGACATGACTAAAAAGGAAATGGCCGTTCTTCCAGGCAATTGTTTCGTCCGTATTGATATCACTGACGACAATAGTCTTACCTTCTTTATTGGATTGGGCCTGCTCACCAGGTCTTAAAGGGATGACGGTCTGGCGGCGGATTATATTCACTGCTCCTTCCAGCAATGTGGTTTTTACGGAGGTTTCATCGGTATAGGCGTTGATATTAAAATGTGTGCCTAAAACCTGCACACTCAACGGTGAAGCGACAGAATCGCGTTCCGGTAAGGTTGAGGCTAATGAGGACACAACACGTACACGGAAAGGAACCGAAGGATTTTTTTCGATCTCAAAATAGGCCTCCCCGGAAATCTCTACCAGCCGTTCATTTCCGGTAAAAGCTGTAGGATAACGAATGGCGGATGCTGCGTTCAGCCAAACCTGGCTGCCATCCGGCAGGATAAGCCGGTATTGACCCCCACGTGGCGTGGACAGGGTATTATAGCCGGTAGTGGCAGGTTCCGTTCTCAATTGGTCATAAATCAGCTGCCCGTCATTCAATTTCCTGATCCTGGTATTGCCTTGTTGCGTAAGCGTGCCATTTTGTGCATCGTCCAGGTTGATGACAGATCCGTTGGACAAGGTGAGAAGAGCTTTGGAGCTTCCGGGAGGAATGTCTTTTACAGGAGAATGTTGGGAAATGTACGGTTGAATCGTGCTTCGCCGGGGATGATAGAAAAAAAGTAAATACATCCCTGAAGCGACGAATACCAGCAGACTGGCTGCTACAAGCCATGCCTGGCGCCTCCATTTCCCCGTTTTGAGTTCATGAACCTTCCCAACTGAGACCACCTCCTCTTGAAGTATGGTTGCCCGGATGAGCGCAAACTGTTTTTTAAGCCTTTCCTCCAACAAAGGATCCATACTTCCGGAAAGTTCAACATCCCCGGGAATATGCTCCAGGTATCTCCGGAGCATAGCCTCTTTTAGGGGATGATCCTGATTCCCTTCCAGGAAGGCCCATACCTGTCTTATTTCTTCCGGAGTACATCGGTTATCCAGGTAACGCAGGAATAATTGTTCTATCCGTTCGGACATTTGCAATAGATTGGTTAAGGCTAAGACGGACGGGGAGAAAAAAACCTCTGCCGGGGAGGAAAATATTTTTTTAGCTGATTACATTTATTCAAACCATTACAGGCTGGCGATGGATAGGCAGACAACCAGGCTTAGTGCCAGTTCTTCGTTCTTTTCGAAGAATTCACGGAGGGATTTGGTAGCCTTCACCATATGATCGCTGATGGTGGAAGGAGAGATTTGCAATTCACGGCTTACTTCTTCATAACTCCTGCCCTCGAGTTTGCAAAGGCAGAATATTTCCCGGCGCCTTGGCGGCAAACTATCCAGGGCAAGTGATAAAATGCCGGCGGCTTCTTTTTTGAATACCGCCTCTTCGACATGCGTGTATTTCTCAGTGGCGATGCGAATGATATGATTGTGGAGATCCCGGTCAAGTTTTACTTTCCTGAAAAAATCATGTACCCTGTTTTCCATGATCCGGAAAAGGTAAGAACGGAAAGAGCTGTGGATTTCGATGATCTCCCGTTTCTCCCAGAGTTTCACGAAGATATCCTGCATTAACTCCCCTGCCAGATCTTCAGATTTTACAAGTCTGAGGAGATTCAGATAGATCCGTGCGCTATAGATCCGGTATAATTGTTCAAAAGCGTTGCTATCGCCGGTTCTTAACAGCAAAAGTAATTCCCTTTCATCATGTGATAGTAATGCAGGCACAGCAAATTATTTAAGCAGTTCGTTCAGGCAACTGGTCAGGATCTCATAGCAAGGTTTCATCTATGAACTAAATGTATCACAAAAATTCAATTTCTGCCGACACAAACGTTTGTGTAAAATTCTCCCTTATTCTCCATGACGCCTATCCTGTTTCCTGCCAGGCAGCAAGAACCTGCCGGGTTAAAGGAAAAAATTGCCATAATCAGGATTAAATATTAAATTTATAAGAAGAAAGCTCCTTAAGGGGCCCACTGGTCCGGCTTTGGTAATTTAGGCAGCATCAAAAAACCAGATACCTATGCCAGAGAAAATAGCAGTTCCATCGCCTCAACAGACTACTCCTGCCGCTTCCGTTGCTAATGCCACATCCCTTTCCGACCAATTATACCAATCGCAAAATGAAATACCTTCTCCCCTGCTGTATTTCCCCATTCAACGAAAATTGTCGGTAGGCGCTGCAGACGACCCAATGGAACGGGAGGCGGATGCCCTTGCCGATAAAGTCATCCAACAACCCTTCACCACGATGGTTCAACGGAAATGCAGCGATTGTGAGGAAAAGGAAAAAGGTACGAACCTTCAGTCCTCCTCTCTTGTTCAGCGTTCAGAAATACCCGGGAATTCATTGGGTACGGAAGGGGATTCGGTTTCTGCCCCGTTTGCCAACCGGGTCAACTCTCTAAATGGCAACGGAGACACACTTCCACCGGCTACCAGGTCCTTTATGGAAAACGGGTTCGGGGCGGATTTTTCAACCGTAAAGATCCATACCGGCCAGGAAGCCGCACAATTATCCGACTCCATCAATGCCCAGGCATTCACCATCGGCAATGATATCTATTTCAATAAAGATAAATTCTCGCCGGCCTCGGTATCCGGCCGTCATTTATTAGCACATGAGCTGACCCATACCTTGCAGCAATCGCAGCAATCTTTTATTAGCCATAAAGCAGGTGATGGTGAGATCCGGAGACAACCTCGACTCATTCCGCAGCCCCCCACACAACAACAACTCAACGCGCTTTGTTATACGCCGGGATCTGCGGTCAGCCCAACGGCTGCGCAACCGGAATTGCATCCAACTTATGAAAGATGGCTGAGCTCTTTTACCGGTCTGTCAACCTTCTCCACCAATGATACTGTGCCCGGCCAGCGGGCAAGGAACTCTTTTTCCGCACTGGGTACCCGCGCTACACGCTATGGTGCTTCTTCAACACCAGATCCGGTTACCGACCCTGTGGCAACACAGCACCCACCATCCTCCGGGGAAGAATTCATCGACCATCCTACCAATGCCTGGGTTCAGAATTGCCTTCCGGCCAATTTGCGGGTCACGGCTTACCAGTTGCCCGCCGATTGCGCAGACATAGCCGTGATCCTGCGGCATGTTTGGCTATCCGCCCATCACCGAACGGAATCTTATAATGGCTGGACGGTGGGCGATAACGCAGGAGCGGCTAACCCTTCCCGGGCGCTTGGGTTGATACAAGGTGTCTTCAGCGGCAATGTTTCAGCCATGGTACAACCCTACAGCGATGATCATGGTCACCGGCTACATGATTTTAATACGATCAGCCCGATGCTGCATCCGGGGGATATATTGGTATGGGAGCATCGCAAAAGGTTAGGTACGACCCCTCATTTCTCTTTCAGACGTACCGGAGGACATACCCAGACCATCAATAACATTATACGGGTTAATGGGCAGATTACTGCCATAACTGTTTTACAGGGAAATCAGCCGATTTTTTCGGATGCGGCCAGGGCTATCCTGCAGTCTCAGCATGCTTCCAGCACCGATCCTGATAGCGGGCCAGGTCACCGGCTAAGGGACTTGCCTGGAAGACGCATCGAATCCGACACCGCCATCAGCATTTCAAATTTTCCCGATCCGGTTACGGGTCAGGACGTTTGGGGCAGGCCCGACGGTGGGGATGATTATTCCGTATTGGTCAGCGCAGGTCCGCCGGCGGCGGCTCCCAGGCCTTCCGCAACTGCCCGTGGAGGAGTCCGCAGCATTACCGACTGGACCAGGGGCATTTCCTCCGCTACCCGCAGCAGCCTTACCGGTGTATTGGAATCGCTTCTGCAGGAAGCCAGGAGCGCGGCGGAAGGGGGACATGCTCCTGCAGATGGAGATATGACCAGTCTTGGCCAGGCCTTTGGAGGAAGATTGAGAACACTCGATCCGGGCGATCCCGATCGCCTGATGCACGATACAGGTAATGCACTGGAGATCCTTCATACGTTGCGCAATGATTCCAATAATGTGGCAGCCGTCACTTCGCCATTCAATAGTTTTGAAACAGCCTTTAACCTCGCTGTGGTTCCCTCCGGAACCACCCCGGAAGAACAAAGGGCTTTCACCGGGTATAGTTCGGTCAGTCAGTTCTTTGCTCCCTTCGCCTCCCTGGTCACCGCATTGGTGAGGGGGCTTGCCGCCACAGGGAATATAAGGAACGCACAGGCAACGGTAACCCGTTCAGGCCTTGCTCTTTGGCAGGCAGCAACCGCCCGTGCACAGGCCGCAACAGGAGCGGACACAGATGATAGGCCTTTGTATTGGACCCGTATACAAATGATCACAGCCATCCGCCAGTTCTCCGGACATTTCCGGGTAACGGCCGTACAAAGGGACCAATTGATAAGCACCCTGGAAAGCAGTTCACGCGGGCAAACCACCATCGATTTTTCCGCTGCTGCGGCAGGGCAGAAAAAAGTATTGATCAGCGGTTTTGATCCATTCGGATTAAATGGAGGCGCTCCTTCCGGAGGGCAAACAAATATGACCATCCAGGATTCCAACCCATCCGGAGCTGCCGTTCTGGCTCTGGACGGGCAACAGGTTAACGGCACCGGCAATCTTTCTGCTTATATTCAGGGAGTTATTTTCCCGGTACGTTTTCATGATTTCGATCAGGGCACCATCGAAAATCTTTTTACCCCTTTCCTGAATGGTACCCAGCCCGTTTCCATGATCATGACCATCAGTCAGGGGGGCGGAACTTTTGATATTGAAAATAAGGCGGGCAGAAGAAGATCAGCGGATCCTTTTGAGGATAATGCCGGTATACAGGGCGGCGGTACTTCCTCCCGTCCCATCGAACCGCCCGGAATAGCGCCGGGCGCCGAATTCCTGGGCACCCAATTACCGCACCAGGTAATGAGCCAGGTTCCCAATACCCGCCTCCATACGACCGGCGCTTCGCAACTTCCAAACGGACAGTCAGTAACAGGTACAGGAGGCGGCTTTCTCTCCAATGAAATATTTTACCGGGTACGGTTGTTACAAACCAATATCGGAGGGACTATGAAGAGTTTGCCGGTTGGTCATCTCCATGTGCCTTCGGAGGACGTTATGAGCCGGGATGTCATTGTTGCCCGGGTTAAAAGTATTATTGCAGCAGCCTTGCCCGCGATTTAGCACCAGGATATAATTCGGGATGCAAAAACCTCGTAACCCGGATGCAATAAGATGCAATCCGGAATGTGTTTCAGGAAAACCTGCTTTTTCGGGATCAGGGTAATATGTCAAACTCGTTCAACAACTCCATTTCTCCGTCGAAAACTATGATCGTCTTCCGGGTTCTGGTTCCTTCCATGTCGATCCTGTATTGAATTTTTTCTGAAGCCATAATTTCTTCCACGGTAAGTATCCTGTCATCATAATAATGAGATTTAACCATAGCCCGGATATCAGCAGGCAATTTTCTTTCGTCGTAATATTTCACGGTCAGCAACAAATTCCCTTTTTTATTATAAAAGGCACGCCAGACTATGCTGTCTACCATAAACCGTTTCATGGCACCGTCCCCGGAATCAGACCATTGTTGCCCGGAAGCCTCCGGAATTACAGGATGCGGGGGGAGAACTTTAGCGTTGACCACTTTATCTATTTGCCGGTTAAAGGAAAGACCTTCCCCTGCCTGGGCGGATACCTGCGTGTAAGCCATTCCTGCTATCGAGGTTATCATTACGGAAAACAAAATCTTGTTCATATGTTTAATTTTTAATTGACGATAAGGAGAGGCTCCTGGAAAAGAGCCTCTGTTTTGCTTTATGACCATCCTGAAGATGGATCAGGATTTAAAATTAAACAGGGATTGTAGAAATAGATTTCATATTCGGCAGGCAGCACGGGCTGAACGATAATCAAACCTTTTCCGGACTTTTTATGCATCTGCCGTCGACAAGTGGCATTCGTCGAAAAAGGAGGTTTTCTATGTTTCTATAATTATCTTTAAGGGATAAACAGATAATGGAAAACAGTCTTATTTATGCCGGATCTACTTTTTGGTTGAATCAGCCAAACCACAGATTGACGAAGCATATCCTCTTCTGGCTGGCCTTTTCCGTCTATTTCACCGTTCAAAGTTATTATCCCTCCGGAATATCGGGAATGGTTGACGCGCATTTTATTAAATCCGCCTTTCTTAGCACCATTTTATATGTCCCTTTCTGCATTATATCAGCTTATGCATTCCTGTATTATCTAAGCCCCCGTTTTCTTCAAACAAACAAATTCCCTGGGTTCATTTTTCATTTCCTGATACTGTTCATGATTGGGTTGGGTATAAATTATTTCATGAGTATCTTTTTTTTCAGATATAGTACACATAGCCCAACTGGGCCTATCCGGATATTTCTTTTGGGTCTGCACAATGCCGTGATTGCCGTTCTCCTTAGCGTTTTTCTGGTTGGCATTCAGCTTGCCAAAATCGGGTATCGGCAACAAAAGGCAAATCTTGAATTGGCCAGGCAGAAAACAAAGGCCGAGATGCAATTATTAAAAACCCGCATCGATCCGCAGTTCCTTTTCCGTTCCCTGGATATTCTTCAGGCAAAAATCAAAAAGGAGGAGCAGGATTCCCCCGACGGCATACTGGAATTATCGGATATACTGAGTTATACGCTGTATGAATGCGGGGAGGAGTTGGTATCCCTGGAAAAAGAAATGGCCGCATTACATGCATTTCTTTCATTAGAAAAAACAGGATTTGGCAAACAAACCATCATCAACACCCGGATAACGGGTAATATGGAAAAAAAATACATCATTCCCTTAACGCTTCTTTTTTTACTACAACATTTTTTTCATTACGTACACGCCTCGATAAAAGAGTTTGACTGGATCAATATAGGAATCGGGGTCGACCAGGAAAAAAAACTGCAATTCACCGTGCTGTTGGAAGGCGGGCATCCCTACCCATCTTTAACTGGTTCCGGGGATTGGGAGGAGAAGATCCGGTTAATCCGCAACAGGCTGGATGTAACGTACCGGGAAGCTTATCTGCTGGAATGGGAGAAAAACAAGAATTCACTGAACCTGAAGCTGGAGGTCTGTTTATGAATAAAAATGTATTTTTATTTTCAAAAATGAAACCGGTTCGTATTGCCAGGCACGCCGCTTTCTGGGCAGCAAGATTTTTTTACCTGATTTACCTGGGAAACATGCGCAGTCACCTGTTCAATGAATCCTTCTGGAATAACAGGATGAATTCATTATTGGTATCTCTGATTGAATTAGGGGTAGAAATGACCCTTACCTATCTGATCGTTTATTGGTTGATCCCTTTCCGTCTCCATCAAAAAAAATACTTCTCCTTTACCTGGATAACGGCAGTTCTTATAAGCATTTGTTTTACCATTATTTTCTACCAGCAGGTCTGGACAATGGGCCCCGGAGCTCCCCGAAATCCTGTTTTAATAGCCTGGGTAAGTATATTGTTCTTTACCGGTTTTACGCTTTCTCCCTGTATTTTAATAATAGTCATCCGGATCCTTAAAGCCCACTATGAAAAATTGAAAGTTTATGAAATGCTGAACAGGGAAAAGGCGAATGCCGAATCTCAATTTTTAAAAGCGCAGGTTCATCCTCATTTTTTATTCAATACCCTGAATAATATCTATTCATTTTCCCTGAATAAGTCCTCAAAGGCCGGGGAATTGCTGGCACAGCTTTCGGATTTGATGCATTATATGATTTACGATTGCGAGGATAACTTAATGTCCCTGAAAAGGGAACTAAAAATGTTAAGCGATTATATTGGACTGGAAAAGGTCCGGTATGGTGACCGGATAGATATTCAGATGGAGACAGAAGGTGATTGCGACAACAGGAAGATCGTCCCCTTATTAATGATCTCCCTTGTAGAAAACAGTTTCAAACATGGCGCCAGCCAGGTTCTGGGCCAACCGTGGATAAAGATCCGGATCGTTGCGGAAAATAACCGGCTGGATTTCAGGATAAGCAATAACAAGCCATTTACGGGGAACACCGCAAATGGGAAAAACGGGATCGGCCTTAGAAACATCAGGAAAAGATTGGAATTATTATATCCGGGATGCCATGACCTGAAGATCGATCCGGGTCCGGATGCTTTTTATGTGCATTTACAAATACCATTGGAAAATTAAAAAAACGAATACCATGTCTTCGGAAAAAAAAATAATCTGCCTGGCCGTCGATGATGAACCCCCGGCACTGGAAGTATTGAAAAATTATATTGCAGCCTTGTCATCCCTGGAGCTGGCAGGCACCTGTAAAAATGCCGTGGAAGCCTTGAACATGCTTCAGGAAAAAAGTATCGATCTGCTTTTCCTGGATATCCAAATGCCCCAATTATTAGGTACCGACCTCATCCGAACCCTTATAAAACCTCCAAAAGTGATTTTCACCACCGCCTATCGTAAATTCGCCATTGAGGGGTTTGAATTGGATGCCGTGGATTATTTATTAAAACCCATATCCTTCGAACGCTTTTTAAAAGCGGTCAATAAGGTAATGGAAATCTCTTTGAAAAAAGAACCTGTTACTGCTCCCAACCAGCCCAAAGCCGATCCGTTCATCCATTTCCGGGCAGACCGGAAAATATTGAAAATCGCCCTGGACGATATCCTGTACATCGAAAGCCTGAAAGATTATATAAAAGTAGTCACCCGGTTCAGGACGATCATTACCAAACAACCGATCTCCTCCCTGGAAGAAAAACTTCCTAAAGAGGCATTCCTCCGTATCCATCGGTCTTATATCGTAGCCCTTAATAAGATCGGATCTTTTACCAGCGAAATGATCGGGATCGCAGACCAGGAACTGCCGATCAGCAGAATGTACCGGCTGGACGTAGAAAGGATCTTAAAACAGTCCTGACCCTATCTGGAGAAAGTTCCCGCAATTGCCTCAAATGACCGGTGGGCCGTGTGAGAAGAAATACACTGCCAAAGCTCTCTGTCCGGTTCGGCCGAAATCCTCCCCCGCTCTTTCAGGCCGGCCAATTGGCAGGCTTCCTTTATATAGGTATTGAATTTCTGGTTGGAAGGGGCCTTGGGTAATTTGTTGGAAGAAGTCTGATACCTTTTGAAAATTTCCGGAACCAAAGGATGACAAAATACGATTTGCTGGGCCCGGTTTCTCTTTGAATTCATTTTTATAAATGGAAACCCGTCGATCCGTATGATATTTTCCGGTTGAAGGTCCGGACAATCCGTATAAGAGAGACCGGTCAGACAGGCAAGAACAAAAAGATCCCTGACCTTTTCCAGACGTTTTACGGAGGACAGATCTGCCGAACAAAGGGCAATGATCTCTTGTTCATCCAACTTTACAGCAGGGGGCTCTTCGCCCTGGTAACTGAATTTCTTATGCCGCCATTGAATATTGGTGGTATATTCCAGGGTAACTGCCTCATTCATAACCGTACGCAGAACACCAATATCCTTTGCAATCGAATTTGGCCTGAGCTTTAATTCATCTTTAAGAAAAGTGGTGTATTTGGAAAAAAAATCCAGGTTTATATTTTCAAAATGTACATGATACCGGGTATTAAGATCGAATTTTTGGAGATGGCCCCGGGTGGTTGTATAATTTTTTAAAGTATTGGGGCTTTTATCTTTCCCATTGCTTTTAATTTCACCTGAAATAAAACGGTCGAATAAATGATAGAAGGTGGAACCATCCTGTTTACCCTGTTTCTGTTTAAGAAAAGTATCCAGGCGGAATTTAAGTACCTGCACCGGAGGAATGCCTTTCAACAATTCTTCCTGATAAGTTCGTAAACAAATCTTTTCCAATTCATCTAACTGATCGTTTATAGCAAATTGACCGTTAAGGATTGTTTGCCGGCTGCTTTTTACTCTGTTTTTTTCTTTGGACCAGTCCGCAGGATTTATTTTTTGCCCAAAAGAATAGACCAGTTTCCTGTCCTTGTATTTAAACTGCAGGTATATGAGTGATCTGGATGATTGGCTATCCGGTTTCTTTAAATAAAAATGTACAATGGGCATTCAAAAAATGATTTTTGCCCAAATATAAGAGATTACATTAGAATTTCCTGTACAGTTGGCCTTTTACATTATAGAACGAGGATTAATGTTTTGGAAATCCTCCATTTTTAAAGCTAAAACTTAGGGTATACAGGCAATCCGGAGATTAGGCAAAAAGGTTCGATTCCTACTCTAACTCCTTGATCCTATGAGCCAAGCTACTCCCACAGCCAGGCATTACACTGTTTTTTTATAGAATAGAAATAGGCCGGAGATAAACTGTCCATAACGGAAAGGCGCACCTAATAAACCAATAGGGTCATTATCTTACCCGCTTAATTTAACGGTGCATTATGCCATACTGACGGATCCGGGTGAAGATTAAGATAAGGAGGAGACCAGGGCAGATAACGGGTCGAGTAAAACTGTTCGATCCCCGAACCTATCGCCCTTGTCATGTTAGCATTTGAATTGTCCTCCATGGACTCGTTTTCTATATTGGCCCATATATTCTTATTATTATAAACGAGAGCCATGGGCGGCGCCTCTCCATCGGAAAAATATACCATGAAAACGGCAATGGAATTGATCAGCATTGGCCTGACTTTTATAATATGCCACCTGCGGTCAAAAAAACATTCGAATTCGAATTTATCTACCATTGTCACTAATTCCATCATGGAGGATGCATACGGCATATTCTCTAATTCGTTGGGTCTAGGTCTAGAACCAGCCATAGTAATGTAATTAAGTGTGCGAATTCTTGTTAAACCAAATGGTCGGCATGCTTTGCGTGTGTGGGTCAGGCAACCTCAAAGCCACCAGGATACTGGTTGGACAGGTGTAATAAGAGAAAGGTTTAGAAGCGGTTCTTATTCCGATCCCGAATCGGAACAAAACCTGGGATCATTTTGGAAATGATCCGGGAATCAACATCCCTAGAAATGTTATTCTAAACCAAAAATAGAAATAATTATACAAAATTCTATTTTTTATTTTATTTAGAGAAAAAAGCCATTTATAGGCAGAAAAGAGAGGGTTTCTAAAGGGTAAGGAGGCTGATCTTCCGATCAGCCTCCGGTTCATCCTGTGGGTCAGGATTTAGGGGTTGCCACTTTGCGACGGCTGCTATATATTTAGATTATAAGGACTTCAGCCGTTAATGACGGAAGAGCCTTCGAGGTATTTTTTTGTTGGGTGATAAATAAAAATGCAGCTACCGTTCTTCACAGCCCTGATAATCCGTGGACTAATGGTGTTTGGCAGTGCCGGACACCCTAAACTGGTTCCCAAGGCACCATAATTGTGCAGGTATTTCTGTCCGACATAGGAGGATCCGTGTAATACAATATTTCGTTTACCTGCGAGATCATTATACCCGGAATCCACCCCTTCCATCTTAAGAGAAAGGCCATTGTGCCCATAATAAGTTCTGTTGGTCACATAAAAACCCAGGCTGCTCTTAAAGGATTCGGGTTCATTGGAAAATGAACTGGCATATTCCGCCCCTGAATTCTGGCCATGTGCTACAAAAGTCCTGTATAAAAGCTTTTTATGCCGGACATCGATGACATACATTCGTTTACTGCTTGAAGATTGACTGAAATCGCAGATGGACAGTATATTTTTCTTTTTGATCAGCCCTTTTTTTACCAGGTTATGATATCCTCGCCAGGCATATTCAAAAGCCTTCTCTTCCAATCCGGCCCGCTCAAGGTCCATATCATTATAAAGGATATCCGCCTCACTGATCACCATCCTGACTTCTGCCATCCTGATCCCTGCCGCTATGGAAAGATCCCTGGCCACCAATTCAGGAGAATTTGAGCTCATTTTCCTGGCTTTTCCTGAATATTCTGTCTTTACGCTGTTTTCCAACGTTTCCTTCAACGTTTCCTTCAACGTTTCCTTCAACGTTTCCTTCAACGTTTCCTTCAACGTTTCCTTCAACGTTCCCTTCAACGTTCCCTTGTCCTCAGATTTTCCATTGTCCTCGGATTTTTCCTTATCTTCTGATTTTCCCTTATATAAAGATGGATTCATGGATCTGGCCCGGTACACAGCTATTTTTTCCTCCGGATAAAGCGGGGAAGCCGTCAACGTGGTATAATTGACAAATTTTTGAATGACCGCTGAAGAGAAATATGGAAGGGTCTCCCGTTTTGAAGCCTTTTTCCCATAACCGGTTTCCTTATAATTCCCTGTTATCATGGCTGGAGCCGTGATAATCATGGATGATAAAGCAACCTTGCAAAAAAGGTTTGTAAGGATTCTCATGGAATGGATTTTAAAAAGGATGAGTATTGGATTATAATTTTTTTCTATTCATTTTTTATTAAAAACGTATTCCTTTCTACCAGTGCATTTTCTTTATATAATTCATATTGAAACAAACCGGTATGCAGAAAATTGAACTTCTCCACGATCAGGACGGAATCTCTCAGCTGTTTAATTTCAAACAAAAAGTTATTTTCTTCATCGAAGAATCGGACTTTGTATTTTATCCTGGCAGCATTGGGCAAAAGAATGACCAGGTCGCTGTTCTTCTCCCTGTGTACATGTCTCGAAAACGTTTCGTTCTCTTTTTTATTTTTAAGAAGGGAGGCTTTTCCGGTTTCCGGCGTTTTTATTAATTCAGTGTCATCCCTGTAAGGCAGAAAATTCCTGGATTCAGGCGTATTGGCAGTAAAGTCGGAAAGAGAAAAAAGATAACCCGGGGCAGACCTGACTTCGGTTATCAGTATCAGAAGGAAGACCACCAGCATAAGCAGACGGGCCGGGGGCCGGATTTTTGGATTGGGCATGGGTTCCAGGTTTATTGATTTCTAGGAGAAGAAATTTCAACAATACCGATACCCGGGAAATTCAATTAACTTATTGTACTGGCATTAAGGAAATATCTTCCGTATGTAAAAAAAATAAAATATCAGCCAATCATCCATTCCTAATTTTAAATTGATTTACTAAGAAAGACAAGTTGACTGAGATTAATGCCACTTGCACGATCCAAATAATCGGGTATGTCCTGCCTGCCATTTAAAAGATAATAATTGGTTAAGTTTTTCATTTATTGAGAAATATCTTTAAAAACCATTAAGGTTTATTTATCCAATATCTTATCGAAAGAAAACCAATATCCACTTGAAAAATGGATCCGATATCCGAAGACTTAAAAATTGATACAAAAACTTCGGATAACTTAGTAAAGAAGACTCTCTTTTTAGAGAGTTTTCTTTTTTTAGGGTTTTCGCTCTTCCGGTTCCTATCCAGGGAGCTCCTTACGCCAACTGTCCTGCACTGTCCTGTATTCCCTCATACTATATATAGCGGTAAAGAAGAATTCGAAAAAAATCGCTTTACCCGTAAGGCAATTTGATCCATTTTTCTGCTATATTTAACCTTTAAGGTTAAGGCATGATAAACAAGTTTATCAGGTTTTTCATTTTCACCATCCTTTCTTTGTCTGCATCTCCGGCCCTTGCTCAGTCTGATCTTTTCAATGGCTATACGGTTCAGCATTTCAATGATGAAAGTGGACTTCCTCAAAACAGCATTAACGATCTGCTTTTCGACAGAAGCGGGTTTCTCTGGCTTGCCTCTCAGGTAGGTCTGGTTCGTTTTGACGGAAATTCTTTCAAACTTTATACACCGGATGACAAACCTGCCATGGAGGCAAATTTGGAATTCCTGGGTAAAGACAACAAAGACACCCTGTATTCTCAAACAGTGGATCATTTTTTATATCGTAATGCAGGAAGGAATGGGCATTTGTTAAGCCATGTCAATACACCTTTGTTGAAAGCAGCCTGGCTACTTAATAACCGGAAACAATTATTCAATTTCTGCCATTTATTGGAAGACCCGGCACCGGTCCCTGAATCGGAAAAAAGAAAAAGAATTTTCGGGTATCTTTTTTTACATAATGACCAATTTTTTCCTGTCGATTCCACCCATGTTTATTTCATTTATGGTGATACCCTTTATTATTTTGACAACAAACATCTTCAAAAATCAGGTGCAGTTAACAGCAGTGGTCCCCAATGCCTTGTCCTGAATGACTGGCTGTATATTCTTTATAAAAATGAGGTAAGGTCAATATACGCAGCCGGGATCAGGATCCGCGGACCCGAACCGGTCGGGGGAGATCTTTTAGCAGAGCCGGGAACGAAGGAAGAGGAACATAATTATCGTTTGTTTTCAGGGACTTTCAATCATTTATTGGCAGGCAACCGGTTATACAGGATCTCCCGCAGGGAGAACGGGTCTCTGACTACTCAGTACTTGCTTGATCTTGCCTTTGCTACGAATGTCTCGGGAGTAGATTACAACCCGGAACTGGATCTTTTAGCAGTATCAACCGGAACGGATGGCTTTTATTTTTTTCGAAGGAACAGGTTCCGGCATTCCGGTTTCCCAATTTCCTTACAGCAGGCCCTTTCTCAATATTTGTTTGGGCCCCTCACCCTGCTTAGTGACTCAACCATATTTACGAACCGTTTTGTTTTTGATGCCCGGGGGAAATTCCATTTGGTAGAAAAGGGTACCTCACTATCCCAAAAATGTCTTTTTGCGGATAATAACGAGAATATCTGGACGGCCGTTCACGATCTTCCCCGGAAGCTGGCAGAGGACCTGAAACAGGTAAAAGTTTTTCCAACCTTAGATGCGCCGATCGTTGATTATGCGCAGGACGGAGAAGGCAACCTATATTGTTTAACCCAAAGATCCCTGTGGCGTCTCGATAAGGATAGCTTCCGGCTTCTTTTCAATAAGGAGCAGCTGGCCCCGAAGGGGGCCAATGAATGTATTACCCTGGTATCATCCCGGGTATTCTGGATTGCCGGGGAAACCGGGCTGATCGAATATAACCTGAAAGACTCCCGGGCAAAACTGGTCCCTGATCTTTCCGGCAAGCATGTCAGAACTATTCATCCCTGTAAAGATGGATCCATTTTATTAGGTACATACGGGCAGGGATATACCTACTATTACAGGAATCGTTTCTTTAATATGCCGCTGGATAAAAATCGCTTCCTGATCACCTCTCACTGTTTTCTGGAAGATGGCAAAGGCGACCTTTGGATAACCTGTAATAAAGGCCTGTTCAAGGTCCCAAAAGCAGATCTTGATTCCTGGTGCGATTCGTCCGGCCATCAGCTTTATTATTATTATTATGGCAGGCAGGATGGCCTCCCGACAAATGAGTTCAATGGTGGCTTCAATTCTTCCGGGCTAATCACCAAAAATGGGTTTGCCGTTATGCTTTCCATGAAAGGGATCATTTGTTTCTATCCGGATTCACTTCCTGCCTATTTTCCCGGGGGGAATATTGATATTACCAATATAGAAATTGACGGGAGTACAGGGAAAAAAGCAGACCTTATCAACTTACCTTCAGGGTATAATACCTTGTTGCTGGAGGTTTCCTGCCCCTTTCTGGGCAATAAGAACAATCTTTCGCTGGGATATTGCCTGAAAGGATTAAATAATGAATGGAAAGACGTGCCGGAAGATGGAGTCATCAACCTTAGCCGTTTGGGGCCTGGAAATTATACCCTTCGTATCAGAAAAGTCAATGGCTTTGGAAAGGATAATTACACTTACCGGGAATGGCCTTTGGTCGTTCTACCTCATTTTTATCAGACCAGTTGGTTTATGCTCGTATTCCTGCTTGTTTTGGTCCTGCTTTTGATTCTTCTCGTACAATTACGGCTAACCCTGATTGAAAAACAAAAGGAGATCCGCAGTAAAGCAGAAAAATTAAAAGGTACAGTGGTAGCACTGGAGGATACCGTAAAAAAATTGCAGGAGTCCCAAAAAGCCTTAAAGCAGATCAATAAAGTGCGGGAGAAGCTTATTTCCCTCGTCATCCACGATCTTCGCTCTCCATTGCGTTTCCTGACTCTTTTCACCAGCGATCTTCATGACAACCAGGATAAATTTTCAGCGGTAGCCTTAAAAGAACGCACTTACCTGATCAAAAAAGGTGCAAATGATATTTACCATTTTTCTGAGGATTTTCTGCTTTGGGTAACCAGCCAAAAGGATAATTTCAGCGTATCGAGACGCCTTTTCCCGATCAAACCCTTATTGCAGGAAATTCATGACTTTTTCAGGGAACAGGTGCAGCAAAAAGGAAATCGTTTTGATTATGAAGCCGACGAAGATTTATCCATTTTTTCCGACCCGCATATTCTTATCACGATCATCCGTAACCTGGTTGACAATGCCAATAAATATACGGACCAGGGCAATATACGGGTAAAAGCTTATGGCGGGGAAGACTGCATTATCATTTCTGTTTCCGATACCGGTAAAGGTATGAGCCGGGAACAAATCGAAGCCTTTCTTCAAAACGAAAATTTAGAGGATGTTACCAGCGGTACCCAGCTGGGTCATAAGTTCATTTTCGATCTTACCAGGAGCATCAATGGAACGGTATCGATCGAGAGCAGCCCGAACGAAGGAACGGTGATCGAACTCAGGTTTTAGGACTCCCCGGGTAGATTCCGGGAGTTGGATTCAGGAATTTGGATTCAGGCCTCCATTTGTTTCTTATACTTACCGGGAGTCATTTGATAAATCTTCTTAAAGGCCAGTATATAGTTGCTGATGCTGGAATAGCCAATCTCATAAGCGATCTGGCTGATCGATTTCACCTTATCGGCGATCATTTCTTTTGATTTTTCAATCCGTTTATTCCGGATATATTCAGAGATCGTCATTCCATGTATCGATTTAAACAAAAAATTCAGCTTATGATAACTGGTATATGTTTTCTTTAGTATGGAATCGACGGTGAATGTATCTGAACAATAAAATTCTGAAATATAGGACTCTACTTCACGGATCAGGCTCAGGTCTTCTTCATTGTCAATGGAGGAAGAGGTGTGAACGCCTGGAAGGGTTTGGTGGCGGTTACACAAAAAATATTCCAGGAGGCATAAGGCATGATTCTGGATCTCAAGCAGGTTACCGGCCTGCTGACCGGCATTTTGCCCCTTATGAGTCAGGATCATGGAAAAGAGGGACAATTGTCTCCTTCCCAGTCTGCAGGTGACCACGGTGGAATCCTTTTCCAGCAATTGTTCGATCTTTGAAAAATTACCATTATCCTTCATAAAAAGATTGATCCAGTCCCGGGTGATAAAAAGGGTTATGGCCGAAAAATGAACCGGGGAAAAAGACCTGAACGACATCGGTAGAGAACCTAACGATAATAGCCCTTGTCCGGGGCTAAGTGGTTGAAGCTCATCCCTTCTTTCTCCAATCGCAATTTGCAGATCGCCCTTATAATTGACGAAGGTCATGACAAACCCGTCCTGGCCTGCGGAAGGAAGAGTGATATCCAGTTGGTCCGCAGTTTCCTGCAGACAGGTAATGGTAAATCCAATCGGTAGTTTTTCAGAAAACCGATACGGAGTATCGGTTTTCTGATTAAAAGAAGAAGGGGTTAGGGGCTTCATAATCTTTCGTTTCCAGGTTAGTATTAGGGTCAAAATAGCTTAAGAATTGGCTCAATGCGGGTTAAGGTAATGCCAGGGCGAAAAACCGTATTCTTTTTTAAAGGCCAGGGTAAAATGAGAGGGGTTCGAATAACCAATCTCTGTAGCTACCACTTTAACAGGTACTTTATTATCTAAAAGTTTCCTGGCATGTTCCAATTTATTCTTTTGATAATAGCTGAAGAGGGTTTCCCCATAATATTTTTTAAACTTGGTTTTCAGGCTCGTGGGACTCATAGCTGAAATCCGGGATAACTTTTCTATTCCCGGAAATTCATTTTTATAATTAACACAAAGATGCTGTTCTACCTTGGTCAGGTTATTCGTATCCTGCGTACTGAGGTAATTTCCTTCTTTACCCAATTTCTCCATCACATAAAATTGCTGGAACAGATATTCCACTAAAATGGAAATATTCCGGATGGTAAAAAGTTCCCGGAAAGGATGCTGCAGAATCTCTGCCAGAAAATCATTGATCAGTAAGCGGTATCTGAAGGTTATAGGCCAACTGAGGGAGGCATTTTCCTTATTGGACTCCAGAATGGCCCCGATCGTGCCGGCATCGAAATCATGGATAAGCCTGGCGATGCTGGATTTTTCCACCCGGATGATGAGGGAGCGGATCGCCCTTTCTTTTGGATAAGTCACCAATTTACCCTGCCCGGCATCGGTAATCGTTACGGAAGAATTTATCCGGTCTCCGGGAATACCGGTAGAAACTAAAGAATGGTCATTATCTCCTTTGGAAGGAATACTGATTTCTTCAAAACTTAAAAAATAAGATGATGCGCTTTGAGACGGTAAAAAACAGAAGGTCAGGTCTTCTGCAAGCATAGAAACATTTACCGCCAACACTTCAATGCCGGCAGGAGCGCCGGCAACTGTAATAAAGCCTTTCCCTGTTTTTCCTGAAAAATAAAGTACCGAATCCGAAACGATACAAGAATTGTCTTCTGCCATCACCTCAAAACATTTCAGAAACGATTCTGAACTTTCAAGAGATACATAACTCATTGAATAAAATTTTTTTCAGCCATTCATTAAGAACTTATACAGGCTACTAATCCACATATAAGCTGTTTAAATTCTTTACTTGACGATTAACTTCTTCTGATTAAACAAAAGGCACAGATACGCTACAATGAACGCAATTACCAACAAGTTATTACTAACACTTCCGGAAATATATAGTAAAAGATTTAATTGATAGTAGTTTTTTTACTAATTATTTTCTATCGACAAAACGCATAGCATAAAAATATAAAGTGTAGTGTATTCACTAAACCATGCTTCGGAATTTACTCTTATTTCAACAGGATCGCACCCAGGTTGTCCGGACGCGTATCCGAATTAGAAAAGACAATTATCTTTACTCTGGTTTTATTGAAATATTTACCGGAGCATCCATACTGTCCACTAAAATCCGTACTTATGAATTATCTGAAGAAAAACAAAGATCTTGGAGAACACCTGCGTTCCATCCTCAAACTCCAACACAAAAAAGTCTATTCCGTTTGCCGCATTTTTGCTAATAATTATAAAGAGCATCAGGCTTTGTTCGCAGGAATTATATCGGCCGTAACACAAGGCATACTGAGTAAAAAAGGAAAAGAAGATAAGGATACACTCTTCCTGAGAGCCTGTCTGAATATGACGGCCCTGCATACCATTTGTCTTAATTTAAAAGGTGATCAGGATAACACCATACAATTCAAATCCTCTGATTATCAGGATAAAATGGTAAAATTCAGGGCTGCGACAGGCGAACTGTCCAATTACGACAAAATTTTGTTGTTTTTTCAATTGGAAAAATACTCATCCCTGGGGATACCGGATCTGATAGGATTCGCTCCTGTTCCCGTAAAGACCCAAATGGAAAAGGAAAGATCAAAAATTAATTTCATCCCTTATTTAAAGGAAAAGCTGATATGGAGCTAAATAAATTACAGGAGCACTGGGACAGTTTCCCGGAGATGTCATTGGAAGAGCGTCCTGTCCTAAGTTCCGAACTGGAAGATCTTGCCGTTAAAAATCCATTGCCAGATGATTTTTACCTGAAGAACAAACTCATGTTCCGGGTCATAACAGGCATTGTATTATGGTTATTCACGGTCTTTCAATTATGGATCCAGTTTAAAGAAAGCGGCCCGGAGCTTTTCCAACAGATTACCCTTTTTTTGCTCCTCTCCTATTTTTTGTATTTTCATATCAGGCTTCTTTATTTTGCCGATTACGCTTCTATATTCTCTCTAAAATTGATCCCTTTTCTTACCCGGATCGAAACGGTTTTCGATAAATATGTCTTTTCTTTCCGGATCATAAGTGTGATCGGAGGATTCTATCTGCTGGCCGCCTTTCAGGAGCTTCTTTTCCTTTTGAAAACCAGTGCATGGGTCTCTTTAAGCCAAAACGGGTTTTATAAGTGGCTGATCATTACTTTTCTCTCCATCTCTTTTTATATCTTCTTTTTACAGACCACCATCCCAAAATATAAAAAAATGCAGGAAGTCGTCCGATCCTATAAAGAGGGAATCATCGCCAAATCAAAAAAAATGTGAAACAAGGCCCCATTTAATATAAGTAATATCATTTATATTTGGGACCAGATCCTTTTTTCAAGATTAAACACATGCAAACTATTTTAATAGCCGATGATCATTCTATTGTCAGGGCAGGATTGAAACTTTTAATAAATAGCTGCATTCGTGATGTTATTATCGATGAAGCGGAGGACGGGGAAACGGTGATCAGGAAAATGAAATCCACCAGTTTTGATCTGCTGATCCTGGATATCAACATGCCCCAAACCGAATCCTTCAGCCTTACCACTTACCTCTTAAAAGAATATCAGGGGCTTAAGATCATCATTTTCACGATGAACCAGGAAGTGTTTTTTGCAAAGAGATTTCTAAAGATTGGCGCCCATGGCTACCTGAACAAATATTCCAAGGAATCGGAAATCAAATATGCCATCCAAAAGGTGCTGGGAGGAAAAAAATATATCAGCGACAACCTTGCGGAGATCTTATCCGGTGAATTAACCCAAAAATTAAAGGATAATCCTTTTGAAGATCTGTCGGACAGGGAATTCGAAGTAGTTTTACAGATGCTGAAAGGCAGTTCCGTATCTGAGATCGCCACTACCCTCAGCCTTCATAAATCGACTGTCGGCACGCACAAAACACGCATCCTGGATAAACTTAAGATCTCCAACACGGTAGAACTGATCAATCTCGCCCGTTTGTACGAAATTATTTGATTACTGCGTCTGTTGGCTCCGGGCCGGGTTCGAACTTAAAGAATGAATTTCTCCAAAGCCTTTCTTACACCATCATTATTATTCGTGTCGGTCACATGATCTGCATCTGCTTTTATCTCGTCCGGGGCATTGCCCATGGCTACTCCCATTCCAGCAAATTTTATCATTTCCCGGTCATTATAGTTATCCCCGATCGCCATGACTTCCTTCCTGTCGATGTTCCATCGTTCGATCAGAAATTGGATGGCTTTCGATTTGGATGCCTGGGGCTCCATGATCTCCAGGTAGGTAGGTTTGGAAGTATATATATTGAGGGAGTCTCCGTGAATGCTTTTCAGATGGGCTTCCGTCAGGGCAATGGAGGCAGGATCGCTCATCACCATTAATTTATTGGGACCGACCTTTTTAGCCGACCAATCGACAATCAATTCGGCAAAAGGATGGATCCCGATCTTCACATCCATGATCTTTTGTTCATGCTGCGTCCAGGAATCATCCACCTCGGCATACCAGGTCCGTTGCAGGTAATACGCAACGGTTGCCTTGAAAGGCCGGATCTGCTCAGCCAGTTGCGCGGTAGTCGCCAGATCGATAGCAGCCTGGAATATGGGAACCTCCTGCTCTACGATATAACTCCCGTTCAGACTGACCACGGGGTAATTCAATCCCCCGATATCACGGCAGGTAGGCAAAATAGCATCGAGCGGCCGGGCAGAAACCAGCACAACAGGAATGCCCTTATCCATTATCTTTTTGATCGTCTCTTTAGTAGATTCGCTAACGGTATGATCCGTCCGTAAGAGCGTACCGTCCATATCCAGGAATACAGCTTTATACATGGTCTTTTTAGAAATAAGGACCGCAATGTAAGACATAAAACCGGATTTAAACCCGGACATAGATTTTCCTGGAATCCAGCCATTTTCCCACACACCAGCATAGGAACATATAACTCAGGGCGAATAACAAGGACCCAAAAGCTCCCGGGAAAACCGCCTGGTAGAAGTTTTTGTTGACCCATTCAAAAAGGCTGCCATTGGGATTGATACGTATCATAAAGAGAATGACGACCAGCAACTCCGAAAGTATATAGATGAACAGCGGATTTTTTCCAAAAACCAAAAAGAAGTTAGTCCATCTGGTCTTTTGTCTGAATTCAATAATATATATCAGCATGGAGAGGAAGATCAGATCGATACCTACGGTATACAGGACATATGAACTTGTCCAGAGTTTTTTATTAATAGGGAACACCAGGTCCCACCCAACCGCAATAGCCATCAGCAGACTTCCAGCTAATAATAATTTTGCCAGTCCCTCATAAGTCTTACCTTTTTGCTGGATAAATACGCCGGCAAAATATCCTGCGATTACATTTACAATAGCCGGCAAAGTGCTTAAAATGCCTTCAGGATCAAATGCCACTCCTTCTCCATGATAGAGATGATCCGGACCCAGAACCCATAAATCGAGCCGGTAACCTGCGTTTCCGGTCATACTGAAGGGATCGGCTCCTGGAACTCCGAACAGCAGCAAAGCTGCCCAGTATCCAAGCAGAAAGACCCCGGATAGGATAAGAACTGTTTGACGGGAGCAGTAATGGATCAGTAAGGAGGCAAAACAATAACAAAGGGCAATCCGTTGCAAAACCCCCAGAATACGGGTATGGGCTATCGGGCTCAGCCCCCGGTGACCATTTTCCACCTGGAAAAAAGGGAACCAGTAAAGGAGATATCCGATCAGATAGATCAGCAGGGTCCTTTTGAATATTTTTTGCAGTACGGCACTATTACCCAGGGCCTCGTATTTCTTCATGGCAAAACTCATCGCATTACCAACCGCAAACAAAAAAGAGGGAAAAACCAGATCTGTTGGCGTGCAACCGTTCCAATGGGCGTGCTGCAGCGGGGAATATGTAAACAACTCGCTTCCGGGAGTATTGACAATGATCATAAAACAAACGGTCATTCCCCTGAAAATATCGAGAGCCAGGGATCTTGATGAGGCTTGCGTCATTTGGTGATACTGTTAAGGATTGAAAATAAGGTAGAAAAGTAGGAAATATCTTTCATATCCCCGCGTTATTGGTAATATCCCAGTATCTTGATCTTCTAAATCCTTTCCGAAATAGTGAAGACCAAAAATATCTCATTCCTGTACCGGAAAGATTCGGTAAATAGATTCAAATCCTATTTCCTGTTCATAATCCTGATCCAGGTTGTTTTCCTGTTAATGGGCCAGACAGTAAAAGGACAACAAAAACCCAATCCCATTTTTTTCAGGAATGGAAATTTTCTGGCAGAAAGAAATATCCTCCGGAAAGATAAAAAAGACAAAAAAGATTTTTCCAAACAATCACTTCACAGTGTTCACTACCGGAATAGTTATTATGCCCTCGTTCAATTCGATAAACTTCCGGATACCAGGCAAAAAAAGGAATTGGCGGGTCAGGGCATTCGTCTTTTCGATTATTTACCTGGCCAGGCTTTCCTTGCAGAAATGCCGGATAGCTTTTCAACGGTGGTCCTTGGAAATTATGGGGTAAGTGCAGTTTCCGAATTGCCGGTCAGGTTTAAGATTTCAAGCCGGTTGCTTCAGGATATGAATGGGTTTGCACACACCCCTGATAAATTAGTCGCTGTCAGCTTTTTCGGGTCGATGGACAAGAAGGATGTCGCCGCAGAATTGGAAAAGACAGGTGCAACGATTATTCCCACAAAGATACAGCCTGATCGCACCTTGTTTATCCAGGCTACCGGCCCGGTCCTGCAACGGATCGCCGGCATGCCATTTATCAGTTACCTGGCTCCTCAGTCGTTGAAAGACCGTCCCCTGAATTATAATAACCGGGCAGCGCATGGTCTGGATGTTCTCGGGGCCCCATCCGGGCGTAATCTTCAGGGAGATGGCGTTACCATTGGGATTGGTGATAATGCTTCTCCCTATACGCATGTGGATTTTACCGGCAGACTGATCGAACGTTTCCCCGCTCCCGTTGACCTGCATGGCCACCTGACATCCGGAATAGTCGCCGGCGGAGGGATACTGAATCCCCAATATAAAGGAATGGCGCCGCATGCGCGGCTTGTGAACCAATACTTCAGCGATATCCTGGTCAACACTCCTGCCTATGTAGCGGACTTTGGAATGGTGCTGACCAATAATTCCTATACCGCCTATGATGCTGGTTGTGCCTGGGAAGGTGAATATGACGTCCTCAGCAATTATGCAGACGCCCAATTATTGGCCTTTCCATTCCTGCTGCATGATTTTGCCTCGGGTAATGACGGCCAATTAACCTGCACTCCTTATCCCAGGTCATTTGGAACAGTCAAATCCGGATACCAGGTCGCAAAGAACACCTTATGCATTGGCAACGTAGACAACACTACCTACCTGATCAGCCCCAACTCCAGCAGGGGCCCTTCACTTGATGGAAGGACCAAGCCGGAGATCGTTGCCGGTGGGGAAAATATCACTTCCACCAAGCCTTATAACAATTACGGTACCTATTCCGGCACCAGTCTTTCCTGTCCAACCGTCACCGGCACCCTGGCCTTATTATACCAAAGGTACCGGCAGCTTCATGGGAATACCAATCCCACCGCAGCTTTGATCAAGGCCATTGCCTGCAATAGCGCAACCGATCTTGGCAATCCGGGACCGGATTATACGTTTGGGTTCGGTTCGCTGAATGCCCGGACAGCCGTAGAGACCATTGAGAATAATCATTATATGGCGGGTTCGGTTACCAATGGCAATACCCAAACCTTTACTTTGCCGGGAATCCCGGGAGGGGCACAGCAAATAAAGATATTGTTATATTGGCCTGATGCTCCTGCTGCACCTTTTGCGGCATCAGCCCTTGTCAATGACCTCGATCTCACGGTTAGTTCTCCCGATGGAGCCCTGCACCATCCCCTGATCCTGAATCCCGATATCCTGCATGTCAATGACATTGCAATTGAGGGAGAGGACCATCTCAATAATATCGAACAAATAGTGATCAATAATCCTCCAGGCGGAAATTTTACCCTTTCGGTCACGGGAAGTAATGTCCCTGCCGGAAGTCAGGATTTTGTTATAATCTACCAGGTCATTACTCCATCGGTTACCGTAGAATATCCATTTGGAAACGAGACCTGGTTACCCAGTCAGCCCGAAACCATCCGGTGGAGCGCATACGGAGGCGACCCAAACCCCTTTACCCTGGAATATTCACCAGATAACGGAAGTACCTGGACGCTGATCGATAATGCTGTCCCTTCTGACAGCCGGCTGTATCCCTGGACTACTCCGGCACCCGCGACTGATAAGGGCCTGATCCGGATCACCCGCAACGGTACAGGTCTTAGTGATATAAGCGATTATAATTTTACGATACTCAGACAACCTAATCTTACAGTTACTAACCCCTGCCAGGGATACGCGCAGTTGAGCTGGACAAACGTTACTTCAGCGACCGGTTACGATATCCTGCAATTAAAGGGAGACCGTATGCAAACCGTAGCCAATACTACCGGTACCGGCTATTTACTGGGAAACCTGAGACGGGACAGCAGCTATTGGTTTGCCGTCCGGGCCGTTTACAACGGCAGTCCCGGAAGACCTTCTGTAGCCGCCACCATTATTCCGGCCGGGAGTGCCGGAGCCTGTGCTCTGCCGGCCCTGGATAAAGATATTACCCCGGATTCCCTGATCGCTCCTTTGTACGGCCGGGCAGCTACCTCCTCCGCATTGGGAACCAATACCCTGGTCACGGTGGAATTAAAGAACCTGGGGACCATTCCGACCTCCGGGCCCATAACACTTTGTTACCGGGTAAATGGAGGTACGGTGGTAACGGAAACGGACAATGCGGTCCTTTCTGCAGGAATCCCTCTCAATTACGCCTTTAGCCAGCCCTTCGATTTTTCGACACCGGGCACCTACCAATTGCAGATTTGGGTGGTCTATCCGGGAGATCCGCAGCAAGGCAACGATACCCTCACCGCCACGATCAAACAATTGCCAAATGATCCGGTAACCCTTAATCAAGGATTTACAGAGGATTTTGAAACAGCCTCCGCCGGTGAATATACTTTCCCTACCCTGGGTCTGGATGGCCTGGATCGTTGGGACTTCAGGACCAATAATTCCAATGGCAGGATCAGGACCTTTGTCAATACGGGTTTCGCAAGGTCCGGGAACCGTAGTGCCACCCTCGATCAGGTCCATTTCAATCCCCTTTCGACCGCAGATAGCCTGATCGGTACTTTCAATCTTTCCGGTTATTCGGCCAGCGACCAGATCTGGCTTGACTTTTATTACCGGAATCAAGGTATTGATTTTACCCTTCCCGGTAACCGGGTATGGATAAGGGGAAATGACCAGGCAAACTGGATACCGGTTTTTACCCTGGATACCCTTGCCTCCCATTTCGGCATTTTTCAACCGGCAACCAGTATCGACATCACCGGTATCCTTTCAAAGGCCCTGCCTGTGCAGACCATCAGCAGTAGTTTCCAACTCAAATTCGGAGAACAGGGATACACTTCCGCCAATTCCGTAACCCCAGACGGGAATCTGGATGACGGGTATTCCTTTGACGATATTACCCTTACCCGGGCGACTAAGGATATAAGTATGGTTTCTTTGGAAGGGCCGGTTTTATCCAATATTTGCGGACTGACCAATGGCGAAACGATCAGCGTAAAAGTAAAAAATTATAATTCCGGGATCGCTACTAATATACCCGTGACCTATTCGGTGAACGGGATTACGGTTACCGAAAAAATCCCTTCGATAAAGCCCTTTGATTCCATCGTCTACCAATTTGCACAAACGGCAGACCTTTCGGCCTTTCAAAATTATTCCATCAGGGCATGGGTGAGTTTTCCGGGAGACAATTATTCCAGGAATGATACTTTGTCTGCGATTCAATTTATTACCACTCCCCTGATTACCTCTTATCCTTATCTGGAAGGGTTTGAAAAGGACAATGGGTTTTGGTATACGAATGGAATAAATGACAACTGGCAATGGGGCACTCCCTTCAAGGCAATCATCAGCAAAGCAGCCAATGGATCAAAATGCTGGTCAACCAGCCTTACCGGAACCTATAATAATAATGAATTGTCTTATCTGAACTCTCCCTGTTTTGACCTGAGCAGCCTGGCCAATCCGATGCTTTCCTTTAGCCATATTTTCCAAATGGAAGACAATTGTGATTGTGATTACCATTGGGTGGAATACACAACGGACGGGATTAACTGGGTAAAATTGGGGGTTTCCGGAAATGGGACCAATTGGTACGACAATTCAACCAGGCAGGCCTGGCAGCTTTCAGATACGAAATGGCATGTTTCCAGTTATCCTATCCCGGTCCATACCGCTAAAGTAAGGTTCCGTATCGTCATGAAAAGTGACCCTGCTACCAATTATGAGGGAATCGGGATAGATGATTTTCATGTTTTCGACCAGGTACCGGTATACAGCGGCCCTAATATCAGCAATGGTTTCAGCCAACCCGTCAACGGCAATAATTGGATAAATTTTGATATCGGAGGTCAACGGGTGGTTTCGTTGAATCCCAACGGTCAGGACCTGGGCAATACACAGGTAAAGGTCTTTATCGATCCCGGCCCTGTTCCTAATGACGGTAAACAATATTATCTTAACCGGAATATCGTGATCAAGCCTGCAAATATCCCTTCCGGGGAGGTTTCAGTCCGGTTTTATTTCCTGGATACCGAAGCCGGTAACCTGATCGATGCCTCGGGCTGCGCAACCTGCACATCAATTCCGGATGCCTATCAGTCCGGAATTATGCAGTATAGCAGCCAGGTCCTGGCGCAGGAGGATAGCACACTGAACAATGATACGACCGGGACCTTCCGGTATCTGGCGGCCCATCGGGCAGTGAACGTTATTCCCTACGACAATGGATATTATGCGCAATACCGGGTGAACGGGTTCTCCGAGTTCTGGATCAATACCAGGCCGGCCACAGATGCAGGTATATTGCCAACCCTGGTGAGCCCCATCCTTTCCAATAGCTGCGGTTTATCCAATGCAGAAACAGTCCGGGTGAAGGTAAAAAATTACAGTCCTTACGATCTGGCCAATATACCGGTTACCTATTCCATCAATGGGGTGGCCGTCACGGAAAATATTCCGGTCATTGCTGCCCTTGATTCCGTGGTATATGCTTTTTCTCAAAAAGCGGATCTTTCTGCATACCGGAAATATGATCTTAGTGCATGGATCAGTTACAGTGGTGATAACAATACCGGCAACGATAGTTTGACACCTGTTTCTATTCAAACCACTCCCCTGATTTCATCCTTCCCTTACCAGGAAGGATTCGAGAACAATAGCGGCTATTGGTATGCAGGAGGAGTAAATGATAGCTGGCAATGGGGAACACCTGCAAAAAGCATTATCAACAAGGCCGCCTATGGTTCAAAATGCTGGGTCACCAATCTGAACGGAAATTATAATCCGAATGAACAGTCTTACCTGTATTCCCCTTGTTTTGACCTGAGCAGCCTAACCAGTCCCGTCTTGTCTTTCAATCATATCTTCCGGACTGCAGACAATTGTGATTGCGCCTACCATTGGGTAGAATACAGCCAGGATGGCGCGACCTGGATAAAATTGGGTGTAGCCGGTAATGGCGTTAGCTGGTATGATTATGCTCCACTTCAGGCATGGAAAATATCCAATACCCAATGGCATATATCCAGCTATGATATACCTACCGGATTAACTTCCGCTCGTTTCCGGATCGCTTTTCAAACAGTAGCCGGCACTACCTATGAAGGTATTGGGATAGACGAAATCCTGGTATCCGATAAAAAGGCCATGAGGGATCTTGTGGTCAATCTCTATCCCAATCCTGTTCTTAACGGGACCCTTTTTATATTCACATCCGCCATTTGTGAGGCGATACAACTGACCGATGTTTCTGGAAGGATTGTTCTTCGGGAAAATGCCCATGGATTTCTGAATACCCTTTACCTGGGTTCCCTGGCCAAAGGCATTTATTTTGTCCGGGTTCAGACAGGATCCGGCACCAGGGTTCAGAAAATATTCATCCGGTAGCGGTTATTAACAAAATTTTCAAAAAATTTATGGGTTTCCCCTTTGAAGCGTGAAGCTTGTAGCCTTAAGCTGCCTATATTTGTCCCTTCCTAAAAAGCCATTCTATATGAATTTTAACAGAGTGAATAATGTAGTGGGTTGGATTGTAGGTGTGATTGCTTGTACGGTTTATGTCCTGACTATGGAGCCCACCGGCAGTTTCTGGGATTGCGGTGAGTTCGTTTCCAGTTGTTATAAGCTGCAGATCCCCCACCCGCCGGGCGCCCCTCTCTTCGTTCTCATGGGCCGGTTCTTTATCATCCTTTTTGGCGATAATCCGCTAACGGCAGCCAGGGGTGTCAATTTTATGAGTGCTATAGCCAGCGGCATGTCGATTCTCTTCCTGTTCTGGACCATCACCCATTTTGCCCGTAAGATCGTGCAAAAAAGCAGCCTGCCGGCAGGCAGCCTGACCAAAGGAAGCCTGGACCCGACCGGAACCGATTCACTCGCGGCTCTTACGAGCCAGCAGATCTTCACCATCATGAGCGCCGGCGTCGTCGGCGCCCTCGCTTATATGTTTTGTGATTCTTACTGGTATAGTGCAGTAGAAGGAGAAGTATATGCCTCTTCCGCTTTTTTTACGGCCCTGGTCTTTTGGGCCGCTCTTAAATGGGAGCACAATGCCGACCAGCCCGGCTCCGACAAATGGATCATCTTTATTTTTTATATGATGGGTCTTTCGATCGGGGTACACTTGCTGAACCTGCTGACCATCCCAGCCATCGTCATGATCTATTATTTCAAACGGTACAAACCAACTCTTTTGGGGTCGGTCATTGCGCTTGTCATTGGTTGTGGTATCACCGGGGTCGTTCAGAAGTTCGTCATTCAATATACCATCAAGGGAGCGGCCGCCTTCGATATTTTCTTCGTCAATTCCCTGAACATGCCCTTCTTCGTGGGTTTTGCCGTATTCTTCATCGTACTTACGGCAGCATTGGTCTTCGCGATCCGCTGGGCCGTACGTAAACAATATTATTACCTTAAGCTGGGTCTTTGGTGCAGCTGTTTTATGTTGCTGGGTTATTCCACCTATTTCACCACTATTATCCGTTCCAATGCCGATCCGGCAGTGGATATGTACAATGTAGATAACCCCGTAAGTCTCGTTGGGTATCTCAGCCGCGACCAATACGGAGACTGGCCCATTCTTTACGGACCGGATTTCACCGATCCCCCTCCCAGTGTAGATGGGGGCGATTCCTATGTAAAAGGGAAAGATAAATATGAAGTGGCTGGGAAGATAATCAAACAGGATTGGGGCAATACCCCGTCTGCCCATCTTTTTCCCAGGATGTGGAATAGCAGCAATGAACGCCGCGAAGTCGATACTTATCGTAATTTTTCAGGGCTGGCGGAAGGAGAATCTCCAACCATGGCCGATAATATCAAATACCTGGTGCGCTACCAAACCGGCTGGATGTACCTGCGTTATTTCATGTGGAATTTCTCGGGCAAACAGAATGACCTGGCAGGGTTCGGGAACGTCAGGGACGGCAATGCCATCACCGGCATTTCTTTCATTGACAACTATTTCCTGGGAGACCAGAGCAAATTACCCGACAGTATCCATACCAATAACAAGTCCTATAACCGGATGTACCTGTTGCCCTTTATTCTGGGGATGATCGGACTGGTCTTTCAGTATTTCCGCAACCGGAAGGATTTTTTAGTGACCGGGCTACTGTTCTTCTTCACGGGTTTTGCCATCGTCATTTACCTGAACCAGGCGGGTCTTCAGCCCCGTGAACGGGATTATGCCTATGCAGGCTCCTGTTATGTGTTTGCCATCTGGATTGGCCTTGCGGTCATCTGGATCAAAGAACAGCTCGAAAAGGTAGTTAAGGGACCTGCGGCCAATTATGCTGCAGCCGGTCTTTGTTTCCTGGCCGTACCGGTACTGATGGGCAACCAGGAATGGGACGATCATGACCGGAGCAAAAAGACCCTTGCCAGGGATCTTGCCAGGGATTACCTGGAAAGCTGTCCGCCGAATGCCATTCTGTTCTCCTTCGGGGATAACGATACCTACCCGCTCTGGTATGCACAGGAAGTGGAAGGGATTCGCCCTGATGTACGTGTTATGGTCAACACTTTATTGGGAACGGATTGGTATATGAATCAGCTGAGGTATAAGGTCAACCAAAGCGCCCCCTTCGATATTATCTTTACCCCCGAACAGATCATGGGAGACAGAAGGAATGTCACTTATTATACTGATAAAATGCCTGGCTTTGACAAGAATAAATACTACGATCTTTATGATATCATGAAGAATGTGGTCGGCAGCGACGATCCGAAATATACCAATACCACCGATAACGGAAGCACCATCAATATGTTCCCGGTGAAAAAATTCTCCGTTCCGGTAGATATCAACACCGTAAGGCACAATGGTACCGTGCATGAAGGAGACAGTGTAGTGAGTGAATTGCACCTGGATCTCCCGGACCAGAAACACTATCTGGTAAAGAACGATCTGGCGATCCTGGGTCTTATTGCTGCCAATAAATGGCAACGGCCGATCTGCTTCACCTCTCCGCAGGAGTTAGGAGAATTGGGGCTTTCGAAATATGCAAGACTAAGAGGGTTGGCCTACCAGCTTGTACCGGTAGAGAACGGCAATGTAGATAACGAAACCGCCTATAAGGTGATCATGGACAAATTTGCTTATGGTAATGCCGATAAAGAAGGGGTTTATTATGACGAGGAAAATCGCAGGCATCTGAACAGTATCAAATATGCTCATGCGCAGGTAGCCCTGAGCCTCGCAACCGCTGGAAAAAAGGATTCGGCCCGTAAGGTGCTGGAACGCTTCGATCAGCATGTCCTGCAATCCAATTTCCCGTATGGAATGACATCCAACCAGAATAATCTGCATGATTACTTTTCCTTTCGGTTTTTGGAAGCCTGTTATGTTGCGGATGATTTTACCCTGGCGAAAAAAGTATCCAGTTCCCTCAAAAAGGATCTGGAACAACAAATGCGTTATTATAAATCCCTGGGAGAAAATATGCCGGATGAGCAATTGGCAATTAACGCCCAAATGCTGATGCAGGGTAAAGGCGGGAATTTGACGGAAAGACAGGCCTCCTTTGCACAGGACATCCTTTCCTCCTACCAGATCCTTTTACAAATAGCTCAGTGGGAAAAGCAATACACAAATTCGGCTCCTGCAGGCCAGGGATCAGGAGAGAATAAGCCGATATTACAAACGAAATAAATACAAAATGTTGATCCTGAATTGTTAAGACTTGAATAAGCCGGATGATTGCAGGGAAATACGGTGCTAAATAATGGGGTTAAATCTATATTTTTAAAGAAAACATAGATTTAACCCTTTTTAGTTTAATTCTTACTGCGGGAACGCTGCTGTTCTGCTTATTCTTAAAAAATATTTTTTAATTGACATTTCCACTTTATCTTTGTCCATCATAATGGTGGACTGAGATGATTAAAAATTCCTCTTCGATATTGTATATATTCTCCCCTTCCTGCTGCAACAATTGTTGTTGTTGTTGATCCTCCTTTGTCTATTCAGCAAGCCATTTTAGACATCTTCGTTCGAAAACAACCACCGAAACATGGATCATTCAACACAAACACATATAGCACCGTTCCAAATACCCGACAAGATCAGTGGGTTGATAAACGGACTTTCCATTACGGAAGCCCTCAGATTGCTGGCAGAGACCTATCCCGGACAAGTGGTATTCTCAACGAGTTTCAGCGTAGAGGACCAGGTAATTACCCATCAGATTCTGGCAGCGGGTCTTCCCATTTCCATCTTTACCCTGGATACCGGAAGATTATTCGCCGAAACCTATTCTGTATGGAGCGGCACCAACGAAAAGTACAATACAAAAATCAAGGCTTATTATCCCGACCGGGCACTGCTCGAGAACTATCTTAATGAAAGAGGGCCGAATGCATTTTATGAATCTGTTGCAAACAGAAAGGATTGTTGTTTTATCCGCAAGGTAGAACCGCTGAAAAGAGCGTTAAAGGGTCAGCAGGTATGGATTACAGGTCTTCGTGCCGAACATTCGCCTGAAAGAAAAGATCACCGGCTGGTCGAATGGGACGAAGGTAATAAGGTCCTTAAATATAATCCCATTTTACATTGGAGCAGCCAGGACATAAAGAACTATATAAACGAAAACAATGTGCCCTACAATAGCCTGCACGACAAGGGCTTTGTAAGCATCGGCTGCGCGCCCTGCACCCGTGCAATCAGGCCTGGCGAAGATTTCAGGGCGGGAAGATGGTGGTGGGAAGACAGTAGTAAAAAAGAATGCGGACTGCACACCCCCTAACCCCCTGGGGGAACATAAAAATCGGAAGACAATTAACAAACAGAAGACAATTAACAAACAGAAAAGAATTGAAATGAGCGAAAAGAATAACAGAGAGTTGCCAAACTCCCCATTCAGGGGGTCGGGGGGATACCAGTTAGATTATCTGGATCAGTTGGAATCCGAAGCCATTCATATTTTTCGCGAGGTTGCCGGTCAGTTTGAGCGGCCTGCCCTTCTTTTCAGTGGCGGTAAAGACTCGATAACCCTGGTTCATCTGGCCCTTAAAGCCTTTCGTCCGGGTAAATTCCCATTCCCCCTTGTTCATATCGATACCGGGCACAACTTTCCGGAAGCATTGGAATTCCGGGATGAATTAGCCGCTGCAATTGGTGAAAAATTGGTGGTTCGAAAGGTACAGGATACTATCCAATCCAAACAACTGACAGAACCCACCGGAAAATTTGCCAGCCGCAATGCTTTACAAACATTTACCCTGCTGGATACCATTGAAGAGTTCGGCTTCGATGCCCTTATCGGCGGGGCAAGAAGAGATGAAGAAAAAGCAAGGGCCAAAGAAAGAATTTTTTCTGTGCGTGATGAATTTGGCGGATGGGATCCTAAAAGACAGCGACCTGAACTATGGAATATCTATAATGGCAGGATCGGGAAAGGAGAAAATGTGAGGGCATTTCCAATCAGTAACTGGACGGAGCTGGATATATGGAATTATATCCGCAGGGAGAAAATAGCACTCCCTTCCATTTATTTCTCTCACGAACGGGAAGTATTGGATTTTGAAGGCCAATGGGTGGCTGTTTCCCCCTTTATCCGGCTTGATGCATCGGACCTGATCCAGAAAAAGACCGTCCGTTACCGTACCGTAGGTGATATGACCTGTACAGCGGCAGTGGAATCAACCGCTTCGGAAATTGATGACATCATAAAGGAAATTACGGCAACCCGCACCAGCGAACGCGGCGAAACCAGGATCGATGACAAGGTGTCTGAAGCCGCTATGGAAGACAGGAAGAAAAACGGATATTTCTAACTCCCCGGAGAATTAAAAGCCCAGGAACCAGGCTTAAAAAAAATAACATGATGTCTAAAAATACGATACTGGAAAATAATAATGGCTTACATGATACCACTCCCTCTACAGAGAGCCGGGGAGCTATCGATCTACTTCGTTTCATAACGGCAGGAAGCGTGGATGATGGAAAAAGCACCCTGATCGGTCGTTTGTTGTATGACAGTAAGAGTATCCTGACTGATCAACTCGAAGCCCTTGAGAAACAAAGCAGGAATAAAGAGGACGGAGAAATCGACCTGGCTTTGCTGACCGATGGCCTTCGTGCTGAAAGGGAGCAGGGCATTACCATAGATGTAGCTTATAAATATTTTTCTACTCCCCGGCGCAAATTTATCATTGCAGATGCACCGGGCCATATTCAGTATACACGGAACATGGTTACCGGGGCCTCCAATGCCAACCTGATCATCATCCTGATCGATGCCCGCAGCGGTGTTGTTGAACAGACCCGCCGTCATTCGATTATCGCATCACTCCTGAACATCCCGCATGTAGTGGTTGCTATAAACAAAATGGACCTGGTGAATTATTCACAGGATGTCTATAACAATATTGCCATCGATTATGCGGAGATCGCCAGGACCCTTCACCTGAAGGATGTAGTCTACCTGCCGATCAGTGCACTGAAGGGTGATAATATCGTAGACCGGTCTTCCCATCTCCCCTGGTATGAAGGAAATACCCTGTTGGAGATACTGGAAAAAACAGAAGTGGAAAAAGATATCAATCTCAGTCACGCCCGACTTCCGGTCCAATATGTCATTCGCCCGCAGACAGAGGAATTACATGATTACCGCGGATATGCAGGCAAGATCATCAGTGGTATCTATAAAAAGGGGCAGCCTGTTGTTGTATTGCCAGCCGGTCTGACAAGCACGATCAAAAGCATAGAAGTCAACGGAAAGGAAGTAGCTGAAGCCTTCGCTCCTCAAAGTGTGATCCTGCAGCTGGTAGACGATATCGATATCAGCAGGGGTGACCTTATCGTGCAAAAGGATCATCAGCCCCGTATTGAACAGGAGTTCGAGGTCTTGCTCTGCTGGATGGATTCCAAACCGTTGAAGGCAGGCAATAAATATTTATTACAGATGGGGAGCCGCACCGTTAAAAGTGTGGTAAAGAAAATTGAATACAGGCTTGATGTGAATACCCTGGAGAAAAATTATTCGTTGGAACAGGCAGGTCTGAATGACATCGTTAAAGCGACCATCCGGACAGCCTCTCCCCTGCCTTTCGATTCTTATGCTGATTTGCAGGTGAACGGAGGTGTGATCCTTATCGACGAAACTAGTAATGTAACTGTCGGGGCTTGTATGATCCAGTAACCCCCAACCCCCTGAAGGGGGAGTAAGTTCCTGGAAGATTTTGAATGCATAAAAAGAAGAAATTGACATGAGCGAACCCAACCAAAATAGTAATGAATCACCCAAACCCTCTTCCTACGGAGCGCGGGGTTTACCTAACTCCCCCTTCAGGGGGTTGGGGGGAGGATTGGGCCGGGGCAAAGTTATCCTGGCCGGAGCCGGTCCCGGGGATCCTGAGCTGTTGACTATTAAAGCCCTTCGTTATCTGCAACAGGCCGATGTGGTAATTGCCGACCGCCTGGTAAGTGAGGTAATTCTTGATGAATATACCCGTAAGGATGCGCTGATTCTGCCTGTAGGAAAAGAATGCCGGAAAGGTGCCTCCACCCCTCAGGCTGTCATTAATGAATTGTTGGTGGAATACGCAATCCAGGGAAAATTGGTAGTTCGCCTGAAAGGCGGTGATACATCCGTTTTCTCCAATATATTGGATGAATTGCAGGTATTGACGGAAAACCGTATAAATTATGAGATCATTCCGGGAGTGACTGCAGCATTGGGTGCGGCCGCCTGTGCAGGTATTCCTTTAACAGCCAGGAACTATTCGACAGCGGTCCGTTTTCTAACCTATTACAAACAGGATGTACTGGATGAGGCCTATTGGATGGAGCTTGCCCGGAGCAGCGATACGCTGGTATTTTATATGTCCTCGGAACCGGTTGATCAATTGGTGGAGAAACTGCTGGGATATGGAATATCAGCCGATAAATGGATTGCTGTCATCGAACAAGCCACCACGCCCTTGCAAAATGTATATAACTGTCCCATACATAAATACCTGGAAGCCAACAGGGGAAATTCCTATGTGTCGCCAACGCTGATCATCATCGGGAAAGTAGCTGCTTTGCATCAGCAGTTCCAATGGCTACCGGACAGTTTATCCAGGGAATCCTATTTTAAACCGGTAGAGAAAAATAATATTAAGGCCGTTGCCAGGGCCTAACCCTTTTTTAAAAGCAGCCAACTATGCTAACTACGCCCAAACTAAAAATTATACAGGAACTGATCGCCAGCTCGACAAAAGAAGAGTTGATCTGGATGAACGGCTATTTAGCCGGCGTTGTTGCACAGGGAGCCGGACAAAATATTTCCTCCGGTCAAAACTCCGGGCAAAATAATTTCCTGGGCATATTGGAACAAACGTCTGATGCACCGGTCAAACCAACCAAACTTACCATTGCCTATGGCACTGAGACCGGCAATTCAAAAAAGCTGGCTTCCGATTTCGCGGCCAAGGCCAAAAAGAAAGGGATCAATGCCAAACTGGTAGGCCTTGAACAATACAGGCTGACCGATCTGCCGAAAGAAGAGTATTTTCTTACGGTGATAAGTACCCAGGGTGACGGAGAGCCCCCCGCTGCCGCTAAAAAGTTCTACGACCACATACATGGAGACGGGCTCAAACTCGGCCAGCTAAAATTTAGTGTCCTGGCCCTGGGTGATACCGCTTATCCTCTGTTCTGCAAGGCGGGTGAAGATGTGGATCAGCAATTACAGAAAATGGGTGGCGAGCGGATCACCAATTTATTAAAATGTGATATTGATTATGAAACACAGGCCAATGAGTGGTTCGATGAAGTATTGCAAAAACTGAACAACAGTCAGGCCGCTGGCAATAACCTGGTGGGTACCGGAAGTACCGGGGGGGCCGTCAATACTACGCAGTCCGTCAACAAAAAACCTTCCGGAAAAAAGATTTTTGCCGGAACCGTGCTTACCAATACCAACCTGAATGACCGGGGATCCGGCAAGCAGACCCATCATATCGAGATTTCCGTTGAAGAAGCGGAATACCAGCCGGGTGATTCTTTGGGTGTCACCCCGGAAAATCCCCTGGCCACTGTTGAGGCCATCATATCCCTTACGGGTATTGATCCTGTAAAATCACTCCCTCACCGCAATGAGCAGCTGACCGTTTTCGAGCTGTTAAAGAAAAAATTAAATATCATATACCTTCATGAGCGGGTGGTTAAAAAATATGCCGCGGTTGTAAAACAGGAAATCCCTGAAACAAAGATCGGCCTCCTGGACCTGCTGAAAATATACCCGGTCAGGGACACCGCACAATTCCTGGAAGTAATAGCTATCCTGGAACCGATTGCTCCAAGGCTGTATTCCATTTCTTCCTCTCCCGATGCGCATGCCGGGGAAATACATGTAACGGTAGCCAAAGATGTGTTTTGCGTGAATGGGGAAACCAAATGGGGTTTGTGTTCGGATGTTTTGTCCCAATTGGCTCCTGATCAAAGCCTGGAATTCTATATTCACCGGAATTCTCAATTCAAATTACCCGCTTCTGATAAAGATATCATTATGATCGGTCCGGGTACAGGCATCGCTCCTTTCCGTTCCTTCCTGGCAGAAAGGGACGCAACGGGAGCCAGCGGAAGGAATTGGCTGTTTTTTGGCGACCAGCATTTCACCACCGATTTCCTTTACCAGACCGAAATCCAGAACTGGATACAGACAGGTGTGCTGACCCATGTAAATACTGCCTTTTCCAGAGATCAGCAAGAAAAAGTCTATGTTCAGCATAAAATGCTCAAACGCTCAGCTGAGTTTTTTGAATGGCTGGAATCAGGCGCCTGCCTGTATCTCTGCGGTGCCAAAGAGCCAATGAGCGTGGACGTAGAAAATACCTTGCTTCAGATCATCAAAAAGGAAGGAAAAAGGAATGATGCGCAAGCTGCCGGATATCTCGATGAATTACGGGAAGCCGGTCGTTACTTTAAAGATGTTTATTAATTGAAAAAGATCACCAAGCCATACAACCACCAACCAAAATGAGTGACAATAAGAATTTGACTGCCGTCGAAAGAATCAAACAAAAAAGCGACGGGCTTAGAGGGACGCTTGTAGAAAGCCTGCAGAACGAGATCACCGGCTCTCTGAGCGAAGATGATCAATCCCTGCTGAAATTCCATGGCATGTACCAGCAGGATGACCGTGACCGGCGTGAAGAGCGTGCAGAAAAAAAACTGGAACGCCTGTATTCTTTTATGATCCGTCTGCGTTTGCCCGGTGGTTTCCTTACTCCCGAACAATGGATAGCCACTCATCATATTGCCGGAGAAAATTCAACGGGAACCATTAAGATCACCACCCGCCAGACGATTCAGTTGCATGGACTGCTCAAATCCGGGATCAAGCCAACCATAAAAGCCTTCGATAAAATAAAGCTGGATTCTATTGCCGCCTGCGGGGATGTCAACCGAAACGTCATCTGCGCCGCCCATCCCCTGCAATCAAAGATACATGCCCGGGTGCATGCCTATGCAGCCAGGTTAAGCGAATTATTGCTTCCGAAAACGAGGGCTTATTATGAAGTTTGGCTGGATGAGGAAAAGATAACCGATAAGAAACAGGAGGAGGATCCGCTCTACCAGGATCGTTATCTTCCCAGGAAATTTAAGATAGCCATTGCTATTCCGCCAAACAATGATATAGACGTTTTTGCCAATGATCTGGGTTTGATCGCAATCATCGATGAAACCAGCAATGAACTGAAAGGCTTTAATATCGCCATCGGCGGCGGGTTGGGCACGACACATGGCAACCCGGAGACCTATCCGCGTTTAGCAACCGTGCTTGGTTTTGTTTCCACAGGAGACGGGGATGAAAAACTGTTAAAAGCCGTCTACGAGATCGCAACCATTCAACGCGATTATGGCAACCGGACCGACCGCAAACTGGCCCGCCTGAAATATACGGTTGATAAATATGGGGTGGCCTGGTATAAGGAAGAACTGGAAAAAAGGACCGGTTTCGCCCTGGAAGAAACCCGCCCCTATTCCTTCACTGACCGGAAAGACTATTATGGCTGGCAACAGAATCACCAGAAGCTCTGGTACTATACTCCCTTCGTAGAAAACGGAAGGGTCCTGGATGACGACAAACTCGCATTGAAGACCGCCCTGATGGAAGTTGCCCAAACGGGAAAAGCAAACTTTCGTTTTACCGGCAACCAGAATCTCATTCTGGCCGATATTACCGAAAAGGACAAAAAAACCATCGATAAGATCCTGCGAAAATACAGAATCATCGAACATACGGAAGAGGCCTCGGCCATCCGTAAAAACGCCATAGCCTGCGTTGCCTTACCCACCTGCCCGCTCGCCTTGGCCGAAGCCCAGCGTTATCTGCCTGACCTTTTGGAAAGGATAGATCTGATCCTGGCCAAACACCAGCTGCAGGAAGAAGAGATAATTATCCGGATGACCGGCTGTCCCAACGGTTGCGGAAGGCCGTTTATTGCAGAGATCGGTTTTGTCGGGACGGGGGTTGGTCATTATAACCTGTATTTGTGCGGCGATCACGAAGGATTGCGGCTCAACAGACTTTATAAGGAGAACCTTGATGAAGCTGCCATTCTGAAAGAACTGGACCTCCTTTTCTGGCTTTTTAAAAAAGAAAGGGCGAAGGGAGAGAAATTCGGGGATTTCGCTTTGCGGCAAAAATGGTACAAAGCCTAAGCGATTACCCCTAATTATCTTGTATCTGTTCAGGACACTCTCCGGGCCCGGATAAAAAAAAATAAAAAAATAGCACAAAAGTCTACTTATTTAGTAGGAAATATTTATTTTTACCGAATGGATCAAATGAACCAGTCTTTTCCTTTAATTAAACACAGCCGGTTGCTTTTCCAGCTTCAGGCTGCGGGATCATGCAGTTCCCCCTTCTGTTGTTGTCCCAACAGGGACATAGCTTAAATCACCCGCCAATTTTTTTTACGCATTTACCCCACCAAATTAATAGACTAACCATGCTTTCAAGAATTGCCTTATTTTATTTTTCCTTGTTTTTAATCACCTTGCAGGTTTCCGCGCAGGAACCCAGCGTTATTGAAATCTCCGGAAAAGTGACTGACCATGACAAAAAAGAGCCACTTTCCGATGTAAGTGTACAGGTAAAAGGAACGGTATCTGGCACCATTACGAATAAGACCGGTGATTTCAAACTTCGCACAAGGACAAAAATCCCCTTTGTCCTCATTTTTTCTTCCATAGGCTTCAAACAACAGGAATTCGAGGTGACCAGCCTTGGATCCAACCTGCAGATAGCCCTGACCACCGAAACCATTCTGGGCAATGAATTGGTGGTTACCGCGTCCCGCGTCCCGGAAAGTATACTCCGGTCACCCGTGGCCATTGACAAACTGGATATCCGGACCATCCGGGAGACGCCTGCACCAAGTTTTTACGATGCCCTCGAAAATGTAAAAGGCGTCCAGATGACCACATCCAGCCTCACGTTTAAAGTACCGAATACCCGGGGGTTTAACATACCGAATAATTTCCGTTTTATGCAATTGGTGGACGGAGTGGATATGCAGGCGGCTACCCTGGGGGTCCCTCTTGGCAATGCCATCGGTCCGACCGAACTGGATATTGCCAGCGTAGAGATCACGCCCGGAGCCGCCTCAGCCCTTTACGGCATGAACGCCGTTAATGGGATGGCCAATCTCCTCACCAAAAGCCCCTTTACCAGTCAGGGCCTCAGTATTTATCATAAGACCGGGATAAATCATGTGGATGGAAAAGATCATGACCCGGCGATCTTAACGGAATCGGCTATCCGCTATGCAAAAGCCTTCAATAATAAACTGGCCTTTAAATTTAACTTCAGTTATATGCAGGGTACGGACTGGCGGTCAAACACCCGTCTGGATCAGAATACCAATAATCTGAAAAGCGCCAATCCCGGTTTTCCCGAATTGAACGGGGCGAACAACGTAGCCTTTGACGGATGGAATAAATATGGCGACGATGCCCTGGCCGGAAGCAATATTGTTTCCCTCAGTGGTCTTACTATCGATGGAAAGGCTAATCAGACCTTACGTGTTGCCCGTACCGGTTATTGGGAAACCGACCTGGTAAAACCCCAGGTCCGTAATATAAAATTCGATGCCGCCCTTCATTACCGGTTGTCCGAGAAAGCGGAAATATCCTACTCCTACCGGGTGGGTACCATGGATGGTGTATTCCAGCGGGGAAATAAGGTCCGGCTTCAAAATGTAGTTGTCCAGAACCACGCTGTCGAAGTGAAAGGAAGTAATTTCCTGATCAGGGGTTATGTTTCCCTTGAAAATACAGGGGACTCTTACAACGTAAAACCGCTTGCAGATAATCTCGATCTTTATACAGGCGGCGCTACAGATACCAAAACAGCTACCAGCTGGGGTACCAAATATAAAAATGCCCTTAACGCTTATGGCACCAATAATGGTGGATTAAATGCCTCGAACCTGGCAGCAGCCGCACAATTCGCCCGTCAGCAGGCCGATGCAGGACGGGCTGAGCCGGGAACAGAAAGATTCAACCGTCTGGTCGATACGATCATCAAGATCAATAACTGGGACATTAAATCCGGCTCTATCCCCAATGCACCCGTTACCGGCGGAGCTGCCCTGGTACAGAAAAGCCGTTTGTATCATACAGAAGCCCAGTGGGACCTTTCCAAACAAGTGAAGATCTTCGACCTGTTGCTTGGAGGCGATGCCCGCGTCTATCAGGTCATCCCGGACGGGAATAATTTCGTTGACTTCTCCCGGCCCATCGATCAGCGGAATGTGCCGCTAAAGGACGGAAGTTTTGGTAAAAATGTGGAGTATGAAAAATTCGGTGCATTCACCCAGGTCACCAAAACCTTTCTGGATGAGAAATTGAAGATATTCGCTTCCCTGCGTTATGACTATAATCCTGAATTCGATCCGAAATTCACACCCCGTCTTGCGGCTGTCTATACATTGGGAGGAAAACATAATTTCCGGTTCACCTACCAGCAGGGATATCGTTTCCCAGCTCTTTTCGAAGCCTTGTCCTATGTAAACAACGGCCGCGTAAAACGCGTCGGCAGTCTGGCTTATATCGATCAGGGGCTGGGTTACCTGGAGAACAGTTATACACAGGCTTCAGTAGTTAACTTTAACGCAGCTGTCAGCGCGCAGGGAAATACGGATCAGGCTGCCCTGGCCAACAAAAACCTCCTGGTCTGGGCCAACCTGCCCAAAGCAGGTCCTGAACAGATAACCTCCTTCGAAGTAGGTTATAAAAGTGTTTTACTGGATAACAAACTGATCATTGACATAGACGCCTACAGTAATCAGTATTCCGGATTCCTGGGGCAGGTCCAGGTATTTGTTCCCAAGGGTACGACAATTGGAACGGATGCCGCCGTGCTGGCCATGCTGGACAGGAACCGTGACGCCACTACGGCCACCGGATCCACCGCTGCCAGTCAGGGACAGGACCGCTACCGGGTTTATACCAATGCCAAGAATACCTATCATAATTTCGGATCGGCTCTCGCGGTAACCTATAATTATTATAAAAAATATACGGTCGGAGGTACCTTAAGTTTTAATCAAATGAAATCCAACAATTCCAATGATATATTTGTGACCGGGTTCAATACGCCCAAATGGTCCAGCAATATTTCCTTCGGAAACCGGGAAATCGTGAAGAATATCGGTTTTAACATCGTGTGGAGATGGCAGGATAGTTTCCTATGGGAAAGCCCGCTGGTTACCGGAAATGTAGCGGCCTTCAGTACGGTTGATGCGCAGGTCAGCTTCCACCTTCCCCGGGAAAAAACGACCATCAAGGTCGGAGGTGCAAATATCTTTAACCACCGGTATATTCAATATGCCGGCGGTCCTACCCTCGGCGGATTATATTATGCCGCGATCACCATCGACGGGCTGTTGAAATAAACAGACTGTTGAAATAAAATGAAGGACGAAAGCCTTTATTCTATATATTCGGGGGACTGTTTGAACTGGCTTTTTAAAAACTATTTATTTGGAATTTACCTCACATACAAGGCCAAAGGGGAATGAAACAAACGATAACAAAGAAGGGAACAATCTGTTCCCTGTCTTTGTTAAACTGGAGACCTTGCGCCTGCTGATCATCGGCGGAGGAAATGTCGGCCTGGAAAAACTCAATGCCGTACTTCAGAATTCGCCGGCGACCCGGATAAAAATAGTGGGCACGCTCATTAGCGATAAAATAAAGGACCTGACAGCAGGCTATCCCAAAATAGAACTCCTCGAACGCCCTTACCTGCAGGAGGATCTTGATGATACGGATATCGTTATCGTGGCTGTCAACGACAGATCGATCAGCGCCAGGGTAGCTGCGGATGCCAAAGAAAGGTCCATATTGATCAACGTAGCGGATACACCCGATCTTTGTGATTTTTATCTGGGGTCCATCGTAAAAAAAGGAAACTTAAAAATCGCAATTTCAACTAACGGTAAGTCCCCAACGATAGCAAAAAGATTAAAGGAAGAGATCAATGACATGATCCCCAATGAAATGGATAGCGTATTGGAAAATATGCAGACCATCCGAAAGGAAATCAACGGCGATTTTTCGGAAAAGGTCCGGCAGTTGAATGACCTGACCAAGGTGCTGGTGGCCAAACAGACAACGTTAGAGGATTTTATCAAGCCTTCACAGAACAGGTGGCAGCAAATCGTAAAATGGTGCCTCTTCGCCTTTTTCTTCATGATCCTGGGTCATGCCATTTTATATTTTGTACCGCTGGGGCAGCTTCTGGGATTTATAAAAACTATTCCGCAGCATATCGATCAGAAGAGTTTTCTGATCATGCTGCTCACCGGTTTTATAGCTCAAATGGTGGATGGTTCAATGGGTCTTGGATATGGCACGATCTCCACCACTTTTTTGCTGGCCAACGGGGTTCCCCCTGCCATTGTCAGCAGCAGGGTTCATGCTGCAAGGGTTTTTTCGAGCGGCGTTTCCGGGTTCAGCCACCACCGTTTCGGCAATATCAATAAAAAATTATTCAGAGCCCTTGTAATACCAGGCATGACTGGTGCCGTTATCGGCGCCGCCCTGGCCTATTTTTTTCAGGCCTATTCTGATTATGTCCGGATCCCATTATCTGTTTATACCGTATACCTGGGATATTACATTATACGAAAAGCATTTGCCAGAAAAAATCTGAAGAACAAGGTAAAAGGGGCCGGCTGGCTGGCCTCTGCGGGCGGTTTTATGGATGCCTTTGCGGGTGGAGGCTGGGGTACGCTGGTTACCAGTACCCTTATTTCCAAACGCAGGAACCCCCGTTATGTAGTGGGCTCGGTTTGCCTGGCCGAATTTTTCGTTGTTCTTGCCAGCTCCATCACTTTTTTTATCCTGCTAAAGAGCCTTCCGCTGACCGATGTGGCCGGGATGATCCTGGGAGGAGTGGTTGCCGCCCCGATTGCCGCAAGGCTGGTGGGTAAACTCCCTATCAAGGCTATGTTCGTCGCCGTGGGTTCCCTGGTCATTTTGGCTAGTTCCAATACGCTCTGGAAAGCAATCGCACATGTGCTGCGGAACATGTAGTAATAAGTAGGAAACCTGCTGCTTGTAGCTAAAAGCTAAAAGCCATATTTTTGCCCCAATGCAAAAAATCATTAAAGTAGGGTTAGCCGGTTACGGAATGGCAGCGAAAGTCATGCATCTCCCATTTTTGACCACATCCCCGGACTACGAAGTAGTGAGTGTATTGGAACGTCACCAGGAAAGTTCGAAGGAAAAAATCCCATCGGCCCGCATCGTACGAACGATCGAAGCGTTGGTCGAAGACCCTGAGCTTGATCTGATCGTTATCACCACCCCCAATGAGACTCATTTTCCCTACGCACAAAAGGCCCTGAAGGCCGGCAAACACGTCGTAGTGGAAAAGCCCTTTACCATTACTACCGGGGAAGCTATGGAGCTGATCGAACTTTCCCGCAGCACCGGCAAAATCCTCAGCGTATACCAAAACCGGCGGTTTGTAAACCATTTCCTTACTATACAAAAGATCCTTGCTGAGGGATTATTGGGAAATGTAGTGGATTTTGAGGCCCATTATGACCGTTATCGCCCTGGCCCCAAGCCCAATGCCTGGCGGGAAGAAGACAGACCGGGAAGCGGGATCTTTTATGACCTTGGTGCACACCTTCTGGATCAGGTAGTATGCCTGTTCGGCTTTCCGAAGACCATCACCGCCGATCTGCGCCGGCAACGCAGTCATGCAAAAGCAACTGATTATTTTGATCTTTGGCTGGATTTCGGTTTGCTGAAAGTAACCTTAAAAGGAGGTATGCTGGTCCGTGAGCCTGGTCCAAGGTATATTATTCACGGTACACAAGGCTCTTACATTAAATATGACGACGATCCCCAGGAAGCTTTATTGAAAGAGGGTATTTTACCGACATCCCCGGGTTGGGGGGAGGAACAACCGGAAAGATGGGGGCTTTTACATGCAGAGATCAATGGACAGGAAATCCGCGAGCCCTACCCTTCCCTGCCTGGAAATTACGGTATTTATTACCGGCAGCTGGGCGAGACGCTTTTACAGGGAGCACCCCTCAAGGTCAGACCGGAACAGAGTTATAATGTTATCCGTCTGATAGAACTGGCTATTGAAAGTAATATTCAAAAAAGGACGTTCGAATGTACAGGCCTTTTGCCCTGAAGCTATGTCCTTGTACCAGAAGCCAATACAAAAAAATTATTGCACCGGATAGTTATAGTACCAGTAAACTGCAACCTCGTAAATCGCTGTTGTCAACCCTTCCGGAAACTTCAAAACTTCCGTCGGCATATACTGTTCCCATGTCCTCGGTAGCGAGAAATGAACAGGAATAGAGATTGGCCAGATCGATAATATTCAGGATCCCGTTTCCCTCATTAGCCACATCGATCGGATCATCCTCTTTCCTGACCAATATTTTTAGGGTAGATGCCGGCCTGAAAAGCCCTTTTCCTGCAGAATAGGCCTGGGATAATAATTCCGTCATCCCATATTCGGCGTGTATGACAGCCAGGCCGAAGCTGTCGGTTAAAACGGAATGTAATTCCATCCGGGTCATTTCCCTTCGCCGCCCTTTCATGCCTCCCGTTTCCATAACCACCGTATGGGAAAGTTTCGGAGAATATTTTTCTGCAAAATCCAATAAAGCAAAGGTGACCCCGATCAACAGGGTCTTCTGCCCTTTTTCTTCCAGCTTTATCAGCAGATCGTTCAGGATATCATGTTCGTACAGATAAAAACCGCTGTCCGGATGACCACTGTTCCCTATCAATTCATTGACCATTACCACCAGGGAGGAATGAGATCTTTCAAGATAGGCAGGTAAAAGCCCTATGATGCACCAATCTTTGACTGGTCCGTAGAATTGCTCAAACCCATCGGTAAAGGTATTTTTATATAAAGCGAGGCTTTTCACCTCGTGACGACTACCCACTGTGCCGGTGGTCCCGCTGCTTTCGAAAACCGTTTCCGGGGTAAATTCAGTAGTTTTTACCCGATGGGTCTTAAAAAAGCTCACCGGTAAAAAGGGAATCTCTGTTATCCCCTGTATGGAGGAAGGAATTATCCCTAAGGTATCGGTAAATAAGCGATATAGCGGATTATTTTGATATTGAAAATGAAACACAGCCAATGCAAGCTCCTCAAAATCCTGTTTTCCTGCTTCGGCTATCCTTTTTTGCAATCCTATCATAATAACTGCAAATTTATCGGGTCTTGCCGACTTTTGGCATTCCGTCCACCGGGAATAGTCAACGAAATGCAAAAAATCAGTCCAGAGGCAACCCTTTTGAATAAATTTAGGTAGGTTTGTATATATCAACTCAGCATCATGAAGTCTTTGATTATCCTGATACCTGCATTTTTGTTAATTGTTGTTTCCTGCAGCAAGAGCAATTCCTCCTCCAAACCTCAGATCACTATAAAATCTATCAATACGCTCATTCCTGTAGGGGGTTCGCTTGATGTCAAGCTTGATTTTAACACGAAAGCAGGAAATATGTCCGGTGGACAATTTATTGCTATCCGCAACCGCTTAAACCAGAATCCTCTGCCGCCCGGCACAGGTCAGGCAGATACTATTACCAATCCGATTCCGTCCTTCCCGGATCAAAATAAAGGAGAATTCGAATTTCACCTCGATTATAGCGCTTTGCACCAAAGTGATGTTGAAAACGATACTATCGTCTTGAAATTTGCCGCAATAAGCCGGGATAAAGTTTCCAGTGATACCATCGTTTCTCCCAAAATTGTCATTTTGTTCCAATAATTTCTTATTCACCGGACCGACCGTGTTTAGAAAAATAGCCGACCTTTTTATTTTCAGCAGTCTCTATATAGGACTTTGTGCCGTATTGATGATCTGGCAGACCAGTCAATTCCTTTTTAATTCCCCTCCCTCGGGAAGGTTGATAGGATTCATTTTTTTCTCTACAATCTGCAGCTATAATTTTCACTGGTATCTAACGCCTAAATCTGTTCATTCCTCCAGGCGTATCCGTTGGACGCAAGCCCATAAAATCATGCATTTCGTCCTCTATCTGGCCGGAGGGGTTGGTTCGGCCATTTATTTTTTCTCCTTGTCCGCGCATTGGCCGGCCTTATGTTTTGGGGCCTTTGTCACTTTTTTATATTCTGCTCCTAAATTGCCGTACCCGGTTTTCAAAAATCTTAAAAAAATTGCCGTCGGCAAAACCCTTTTCCTTGCCTTTGTCTGGATGTATGTAACCACGATCCTGCCGGTTTTGGTGGCGGATGCACCCTGGAACGCCGGAGCTATGCTGTTTGCATCCAGCCGGTTCTTCCTTATTTACGCGATATGTATCCTGTTCGATTACCGGGACCGGGATGATGATAAAACCGAAGGTATCCGGTCTCTCATTACTTATTTAGATGAAAAAGGGGTCGACCGCCTTTTCGTTCTTTGTCTGACGCTTTTTTTCCTTAGTACTGCCGGCCTGATTATCTGGAATTATCCTCTTTTTACAATTATCCTTCTGCTTGTTCCCGGAATCATCCTGGCTATTTTATACCCAAAGGCCAAACATAATTTTTCGGATTATCTCTATTATGTTATTCTCGATGGCCTGATGATGTTTTCAGGCCTCCTGATGCTTATTTTCCGGATTTAATTTACTTTTACGCATTAATTTACACGAACTAATCGAAAAATAAAATGGCAAAAAGCGCGAAAAAAGCAACAAAAACACCTTCGATCCTTACTCCCCGATCTCTGGAATTTCTGAAAAATTATATCAATAACCCTTCTCCTGTTGGATTTGAGAGCAGCGGCCAGCAATTATGGCTGGAGTACCTGAAGCCCTATATCGACAGTTCCTATACCGATTCTTATGGAACGGCTGTTGGTGTCATCAATCCCCAGGCTCCTTTTAAAGTGGTGATCGAAGCACATGCCGATGAGATTAGCTGGTTTGTCAATTATATTACCCCGGAAGGTCTTATATACCTGAAACGTAATGGAGGTGTCGATCACCAGATCGCTCCGGGACAACGGGTTTTTGTCCATGGTAAAAAAGGACAGGTGCCATGCGTATTCGGCTGGCCTGCCATACATACCCGTCTTGGCAATACCGATACCAAAGAGCCTCAGCCAAAAGTGGATAATCTTTTCCTGGATTCCGGGGCAAGGAACAAAAAGGAAGTGGAAGAACTGGGTATCCATATTGGTGCGGTCGTTACTTACCAGGACGGCTTTGCTGAGCTGGCTTACGATTATTTTATCGGACGGGCTTTTGATAACCGTGTTGGAGGTTTTATGATTGCAGAAACGGCACGTTTGCTTAAAGAGAACAAAAAGAAACTCCCCTTTGGTCTGTACATTGTGAATGCCGTACAGGAAGAGGTAGGCCTGAGAGGAGCTGAAATGATCGCCAGACGGATCAAACCCAATATAGCGATCATTACCGATGTTACCCATGACACCGCTACCCCGATGATCAACAAGATCATTGAAGGCGACATTACCTGCGGTAAGGGACCTTCTCTTTGTTACGGACCGGCAGTCCATAATAAATTGCTTGCTCTTGTGATGGACACGGCGGAGAAAAAGGAGATCCCTGTACAAGTGCGGGCTGTTTCCCGTAGTACGGGTACCGATACGGAGTCATTCGCCTACGCGAACGAAGGATGTCCTTCGGTTCTTATTTCCATTCCTCTCCGGTATATGCATACAACCGTGGAGATGCTTCATAAAAGGGATATCGAACAAACAATCCAGTTAATGTATGAAACTTTACTTACCTTAACTCCGCAAACAAATCTCAGTTATCTTTAATGAGGATTTTATTCCTTTATATCGACCCCGGGAGCGGGAGTTACCTGGTCCAGGTCATTATTGCCGCAATACTGGCCTCATTATTCTATTTCAAAAACCTTTGGATAAGAATTAAATCTTTTTTTGTTAAAAGCAAAAAAGAAGAACAACCAAAGAATGATAATGAAAATGCCTGACCCTTTGCACCATCCTGCTTCATACAGGGATCCGTCGGGTTTTATTTTTCAGGTGAACGGTATTTATTACAGACAGGTCAGTCCCACCTACGCAGAAGAATATGCATTACTGATGGAGTCAGGTTTGTACCGGCTGCTGACGGAAAAAAAATTGCTCATCGCCCATAAGGAAGTCAGGGACAATCCTGCTTTGTCGGACAATGCCTTTCTTACCCTTTGTCCGGAACAATTAACGACCGTCAGCTACCCCTATGAGTGGAGTTTCGATCAGTTAAAGGATGCTGCCCTGCTTACTTTATCCATAATGCGTATAGCGATCGATCATGGAATGATCCTGAAAGACGCTGCAGCATTCAACATACAGTTCAGGGAAGGTATGCCACTTTTTATCGACACTTTGTCCTTTGAAAGGTATGATCCTTCCAGGCCTTGGGTTGCCTACCGGCAATTCTGTGAATGTTTTTTATTCCCGCTTTTATTGGAGCATTACGCGAACGCCGGTCTGCAAAAGATCCTGAGCGTTTATCCGGATGGGATACCTGCTTCTGTTACTGCCAGGCTGCTTCCATTGAAAAGTAGATTCCGACTGGGAGTATGGCTTCATGTTCATCTCCCTAACAGGGTCGGGAATTATAAAGAGAAGCATAACAAAGGCAGTGACCGTGCCCTTGTTTTCACCCGGCAAAAACTTCTCCATCTTATTCAAAATCTGGAGACCACCATTACCGGTTTGAAAAGGCAGCTTCCTGCCCCTACTGTCTGGAGCAATTATTACACGGGTTCGATACTCAGCAGCAACTACCTGGAGGAAAAAGAGAAAATTTTCAGACAGTTGACGGAAGAGATCGATTTCAGTTCCGCACTGGATATAGGAGCCAACGACGGATATTTTTCCCATATACTTTCCGGGCGAAAGGAAGCAGCTATACTGGCGATTGATGCAGACAATGAGTGTATCAACAACCTGTATCGTTCTGTAAAAGAAAAAAAGACCGGTAATATCCTTCCACTTTGCGTGGATATTTCCAGGCCCTCCCCGGCAATAGGTTTCCGGAACAAGGAACGGGCCTCCTTTAATGAACGAGTACTGGTGGACCTTGTCGTTGCGCTTGCTCTTATACATCATCTTGTTTTCGGGAACTGCATTCCCCTCAGTGACATCGCGGCCTGTTTTGCGGACCTTACCAGGGAGTATCTAATCATTGAATTCGTCCCTGTTACAGACCCCAAGACCAGTGAGTTGATCAAAAATAAAACAGGTATCCACCATCCGTATGACAGTTTTAGTTTTGAAAATACCTTCGGGAACTATTTCACCCTGGTCAAACAACTAAAGATTCCCGGGACGGAGCGGGTGTTATACCTGATGGTAAAAAAAAATAAGCAGATCCTATGCTAAAAAAACTGCAACAAGTTCCGTTTTTCCTGTTTTTACTGCCCGCCTTTTTTGTACTCCATGGGCTGGTCGAAAATTATACCTTTATCTCCATTTCCGATAGTTTACTGTTGCTTGGGATTTATTGCGGGGCCACGGGAGCGATTTTTCTTTGTTTTCAATGGATAGTAAAGGATAAAATAAAGGCCTCGCTTATCGCCTCCTTTATTATGGCCTTTTACCTTTTCTTCGGTGCCTTTCATGATTTCCTGAGAAAACACTCCATCTTTTTACACAAATACAGCATAATATTACCAGCCTTTATTCTTTCGACCATTCTGTTAACGTTCTATTTCAAAAAAAAGAAGAGTTTTCCACGCCTCCCCTTATTTCTGAATGTATTATTTTTGGCATATATTATTATTGATGGGTTAATCCTGGCCGGAAAGGCAACCGGTCATAACTGTTCCCCGCTGCCTTCTTATTCGTTTTCGGCCAACAATTACCAGGCATGCGATAGTTGTAAAAAACCGGACATTTATTTTTTTATTTTCGACGGCTATAGTGGCAGTAAAACACTCAAAGAGATATACGGATATGATAATAGTTCATTGGATAGTTTCCTGGTTAAGGAGGACTTCCATATTCAGAAAGGAAGCCGTTCGAATTATTGCATAACCCCTTTCTCCATAGCATCGATCCTCAATTTTTCTTATTTGAATGAGGTTCCTGATCCGCAAGGTCTTCGTGCGGATGATTATACGAATGTTTTTGAACCCATCCGTAAGAACGAAGTGGTCAATTTCCTGGTTAGGCAGGGTTACGCCATTCTGAACAATTCTTTTTTTGATCTGCCCGGGCATCCTTCCGATCGGGACCAGCCTTTTATTCCGGTAAAGACAAAATTGATCACCAATCGCACCTTATTCTCTTATATGAAAAGAGATATGGAATGGTGGTTCAATGAACATATTAAAGATTCGGCAATTAATGCCAATACCGAACAATCTGCTGTTTACCGCAACAATACCCTTTTTCTTAGCCGTACCCTGGAGGAAAGCAGTCAGGCATCGGCAAGGCCCCGTTTTATATATACACATGTGTTAATGCCGCATTATCCCTTTTTATTTGATAGCGTTATGCACAGACGCAGTGCCGGCCTGGTCGCCAGCCAGATGGACGAAACCCGGGTCAAACCTTACCTGGATTATCTTCCCTATACCAATTCCTGTATAAAAAGCATCTTATCCGCCGTCAGAAAGAATTCAGCCGGAAAAGCAGTGATCATTTTTATGTCTGACCATGGTTTCAGACATTCGGATGACGGAACTGACCATTCTTATGATTTTAATAACCAAAACGCTGTATATTTCCCGGATAGGGATTATCGGATGTTGTATGACAGTATCAGCGGGGTAAACATGTTCCGGGTCGTATTCAATAAATTATTCCGGCAAAATCTTCCAATATTGAAAGACTCGCTCATATTTTTAAGAGATAACAAATAACTTTGCCCTTCAAAAGAACATTTTCTCTATAAATTGAAAATTATGGTTCGTAAAAATTGGTCCCTTTCCGAAATCCAGAATATCTACAATACGCCTTTATTGGAATTGATCTATCAGGCAGCTTCCGTCCACAGGGAATTTAATGACACCGGGGAAGTTCAGGTTTGTACACTGCTTTCCATTAAAACAGGTGGTTGTTCAGAGGATTGCGCCTACTGCCCTCAGGCAGCCCGGTATAATACAGGGGTAAATGTCCAGGCCCTGCTTAAAAAAGAGGAGGTCCTGGAATATGCGTCAAAAGCTAAAGCAGCTGGATCCACCCGTTTCTGTATGGGAGCCGCCTGGAGGGAAGTCAGGGATAACCGGGATTTTGACCGTGTGCTGGACATGGTAAAGGGGGTGAACGAAATGGGTATGGAAGTATGCTGCACCCTGGGTATGCTGAATGAAGGACAGGCCCAAAAGCTCGCGGATGCGGGGTTATATGCCTATAATCATAATTTGGACACCTCTTCCGAGTATTATGGCGAGATCATCTCGACCAGGACCTATGATGAAAGGTTAACTACCCTGGAAAATGTTCGTAAGGCAGGGGTGACTGTTTGTTGCGGGGGTATTATAGGACTCGGTGAAACGCATGAGGACCGGGTCAAAATGCTACATACACTGGCGACCTTACCGGAACATCCGGAAAGCGTCCCCATCAATGCCCTGGTCCGGGTCAAAGGGACGCCGCTCGAAAACAATCCTAAAGTCGATACCTGGGATATGATCCGTATGATTGCTACGGCCAGAATCCTGATGCCCAAAACGATGGTCAGGCTAAGTGCAGGGAGAGCGGAGATGAGCCAGGCGGAACAGGCTCTATGTTTTATGGCAGGCGCCAACTCCATATTTGCCGGAGAAAAACTACTGACCACTCCCAATCCCAGTTTTGAAGAGGATAACCAAATGTTCGAATTGCTGGGCCTGAAACCAAGGGAATCCTTCAAAACGGAAAAGGAAATTGTGATCGCCGGTTGATCCATCCCTATAAATTCAGCTTCAATCCAATAAGGTCAGGGTCAACCCAATTCGGTCAATTTCAGTCTGATAAAGTCAGGTTCAATCCAAGTTGGTTGTAGCCCGTATTATTCTGATAGTAGCCTCGGGCATATCTTAATTGCCATTTCTTTAGCAATATACCCAGCCCCATGGAGAAGCCGGTGAAACCATTTCCTTCACTGCCTATATTCAGCTCCTTCCTCCTAATATAATTATAGGCCAGGGAGATCTCGACTTTATCACCCGGATAAACCTGGGCGGCCAGGATAAAATGGCGGAATATTTTGTCAGCAATGGATGATGCGTTTTTATTTTGTTGATCGAAGCCATTAAAATTGTTGAAGGAAGTATCATTATAACGGGTATCGAATCGTTGTAGCTGGAAAGCCGTAAAGGAGAATTGAAGAGGAGCTTTTGCCAGGCGTTTAGTGATCCCAAGTTCCAGGTCGAAAGGAAGATCCCCCGGCTTTGTTCCCTGATAGGATTTAAATTGTACGCCCATATTTCGGGCGGTAAGGCCAATCTGCAGAAGCCTGGCACTATCATAATAGTTGATTCCTATATCCATGGCTGCTCCTGAAGAGCCGTAAAGACCATATCCTGAATGTATGAATTTCAAGGTGACCCCGTAAAACCATTTCTTTTCATATCGTCTGCTGGCGGCCACTTGCGCCACATAATCCGCAGGATGAAAGGCGCCCAGGATATTTCCTGCCGCATCGGTCTGGCTAATATTTCCGTAATCGAAATAATTCACCCCTGCGGCAAATGTCGTTTGCAAATGTTGACTGGCAGCCGCCATCCAAACACTATAATTTCGAATACCTGCATAAAAGGAGTTGAAAGAGGCGTCTAGTTGCATATGCATGGAAGACCTCAGAAGGGCAGGGTTTGTGAAAGAAAGACCGACATCCTCAGAAATCGCCGAAACATTAATGCCTCCCAAAGCAGCCAGCTGGGGAGTATTGGCGAGGTTTAGAAAATTAAAAACAGTATTGCCTCCCAAAGTCTGGGCCGGGCTGCGGTTAAAAATGGCCAATAAAACGACAACTGAAAATAACCTCATTAGAAATAACGGGATCAAGCCGCTCCTGCAATATACCAATCGGCCGTGAGTTCCCGGAAAAATACCTGCCGGAAAAAAAGCCCCGGGGAAAAAGGTCTTCGGGAATTAAAGTCTCTTGAAATAATATCTCCCGGAAAGAAAAGTCTCCTCAAAGATAAAGTCTCCTGGAAGAAACGTCTTCTAGAAGAAAAATCTCTTGGAAGAAACTGTATTCTGGAAAAAACTGTATTTAAAAAAGGGAGATTGCCAAGGGCCCCCCCCTTGGCCGCAACGCATTGGATTTTTTTTGATCCCCCCCCGGGACGAAAATTTACAAGAAGGAGTCCCGGGGGGGGATCAAAAAAAACTCCCCCATTGACATGGGGGAGTTTTTTAACCCTTAAAACAACCAACATAAAAACTTATAATCAAAGTCTTAGTTAGTTAACAAGTATTAAAAGGGAATGGTTCATTACAGACTTGTTAAGCAACCCGCAACAGTCATCACCTTAATCCAGGGCCAGCTCAAGCACCTGTTGCATTGTTTTTACAAAGCTGAATTTCAACCCTTTAATAAAGGTTGAGTCAATTTCTTCTATATCTTTTTCATTCTGCCAGCAAAGGATGACCTCTTTCAGACCGGCCCGTTTGGCAGCCAGGATTTTCTCTTTGATTCCTCCTACCGGCAATACCTGTCCACGGAGAGTGATCTCGCCTGTCATAGCCAGGTAGGGCTTGACTTTTTTTCCGGTAATGGCTGATGCTATCGAACTCATCATGGTAATGCCTGCGCTGGGGCCGTCTTTTGGTACAGCGCCTTCCGGAACATGCACATGAATCGTTTTCCTGGCAAATAATCCGGGATCGATATTATATTTACGGGCATTCGATTGGAGGTAAGTCAAGGCTGTGGTGGCACTTTCTTTCATCACATTGCCCAGGTTTCCGGTAAGTTTAAGATCTCCCTTCCCATCACTGAGGCTGGTCTCCACAAAAAGGATATCCCCTCCTACCCTGGTCCAGGCAAGCCCGACGGCAACGCCCGGCATATTAGCCACCTTATAGAGGTCATTGCTATACCTGGATTTCCCCAATACCTTTTCTACGTCGGCAGGCGTCAGATTAGCCTTTAGTTTGCCTTTGGTAGCGTATTCCTTGGCCTGGTACCGCATCAGGGAGGCTAACTGACGATCCAGCTCCCTAACCCCGCTTTCCCTGGTATAATTCTGAATGATCTTTTCCAGTACCTTATCATTGATCGTAAATTCCGGCTTGCTCAGTCCATGGGCCTCTTTTTGTTTAGGCACAAGGTGGCGCCTGGCGATTTCAACCTTCTCTTCAACGGCATAACCACTTAAGTCTATGATTTCCAACCTATCACGTAATGCAGGTTGAATGGTATTGATATCATTGGCCGTTGCAACGAACAAAACTTTACTAAGGTCATACTCCAATTCCAGGTAATTATCATAAAAAGTATGATTTTGTTCGGGATCAAGGACTTCCAGTAAGGCAGAAGATGGATCTCCCCGGAAATCACTTCCTACCTTATCGATTTCATCCAGGATAATGACCGGATTGGAGGACTTAATCTTACGAAGGGATTGCAGCACCCTGCCAGGCATGGCTCCGATATAGGTCTTACGATGGCCCCTGATTTCACTTTCATCATGCAGCCCACCCAGGCTCATTCTTACATATTTCCGTCCGATGGCGTTGGCGATACTTCTTCCTAAAGAAGTTTTACCGATTCCGGGAGGACCCATAAAACATAAAATAGGGCTTTTCATATCCCCCTTAAGTTTTAAAACCGCCAGATACTCCAGGATTCGTTCTTTAACCTTCTCCATGCCATAATGGTCCTGATCCAGTATTTTTTTTGCTTTCTTCAGATCATAAGAGTCAGGAGTATAATCTTCCCAGGGAAGTTCCAGCATAAGATCGAGATGGTTAAATACCACCGAATAGTCCGGGGTACTTGGATGCATTCTCTCCAGCCGCTCGACTCCTTTTTTAAACAGATCTTTGGCTGCCACAGGCCATTTTTTAAGCTCGGCCTTTTTCTGCATTTCCTTTACCTCTCTTTCATTGCTGTCACCGCCCAATTCATCCTTGATACTCTTCAACTGTTGCTGCAGAAAATATTCACGCTGTTGTTTGTCAAGCTCCGTCTTTGTCTTATTAGTGAGTTTGTTTTTTAATTCCGCAAACTGCAATTCCCTTTGCAGTAATTGCATCAACAAGTCTGCTCTGGATTTAATATGGTGAATCTCCAGCAATTGCTGTTTTTCATGTAATTCCGTATTCAGATTGCTGGAAATAAAATGAATGAGGAAAGAAGGATTCTCAATATTCTTCAGAATAATCGAAGCTTCGGAAGGAATATTAGGAGAAAGCTGAATGATTTGTGCCGCCAGGTCTTTGATGTTGGAAACGTAGGCCTCGAAATCCTGCTCCTTTGGGGCTTCTTCTTCCTGTAACAGAACCACCTGTGCTTTAAAATAAGGATCTTCCGACGTAATGGCTCCAACTTTAAACCGCCTTTTTCCCTGCAGGATCACCGTGGTACCTCCGTCCGGCATTTTGATCAACTTTATAATCCTTGCAACCGTACCTACATCTTCCAGATCGGCTACGCCGGGATCTTCGATATTGCTGTCCCTTTGCGCAAGCACGCCGATTAACTTATCCGATTTATAGGCATCATTTACTGCTTTGATGCTTTTATCCCTGCCTACAGTAATAGGCAGTACTACCCCTGGAAAAAGTACCGTATTGCGAAGGGGGAGAACAGGAAGTTCTTTTGGAACTTCAATATCGTTCAGGTTTTCATTATCACTTTCATTTAAAGGTATGATGGGCATGAAATCCATATCATCTTCCGCACGTAGAAAAAAATTCGATTCTTTCATTTTATCGTTCGTCTTTTAATGAGCTGTCATGTAATTACGTAAACTGGCAGTGTATAGTCCCGGGTTCTATTCCCTATTACATTCAATCAATGACAAATTAGCACCTGTAGGGGAATATTCCTACTGTTTTACAGGTGAAATATATAGGTTTCAAGATTAATGCCAAGACTAAAAGACGGACAAAGACCGGGCAAGGTCTGCCGACTTATCAGGCTGTAGCTAAGGTATCCTGCAAATGCAGTAAAAGCACAGCCTTATTTGTCAGAAGCAACCTTAGCAACCTTGGTAATCTTGTTAACCCTGGTAATCTTGTTAATCATTCCTGTTCTGTCAGTTTCCAAACAAAACAGGCGTCCCTGTAATTTTTTACAAGGAGACGCCTGTTTACAATTAAATAAATTATATCCTTTAGAAAAAAGATCACTTAGAAAATCCGGAAACCCAGATAAAGCTGGAATCCCTGGTTCTTCCATTTTTCTCCATTCCCCAGATCGTTGATATCATTCAGACCGATCACATACCGGGCACCTGCCTTGAACTTGGCAAGATTGAGCTGCGCGCCACCTACCACCGAAAAATCGCCTTTTTTAAAGGCATCCTTCCCGCTTTGAACCAATCCATTTCCATTCATTAATATACCGAATTGCGGCCCTGCCTGAAGACTCAGGAAAGGTATCGGCTTAAAACTAAGCAGGATGGGAATGCTGAGATAATTCAATTTGCCTTTGATATTATTCTGGTCAGGATATAAAGAGGAGAACTTGTCGCCGGTTTGATAATTTGTCTGATTAAAAAGTACTTCCGGTTGAATTCCCCAGGCGCCGGTAAAATTGATTTCAGCAAATGCCCCGATATTATAACCGAATTTGAACCCTTGATTAAAGGACTGCCCGTCGACCTTAAAAATATTGGCGCCTCCTTTAATGCCCAGATGAAATCCCTGTGCGTGGATACCCGTAATTGAAATAAGGAATAACGAAGCTGAAAGAATAACTAGTTTACGCATGGTGGTTAATTTTAGATGAATGGCAACGGTCTAAAAATAATAGTTTATCCAATGGTAAAATATTACCTAAGGTAATATTTTACCATTGGTCATATTTCAACTAGTATGCCAAAACTTTCAATTAACTAAAACAGCTGGTATCCGAGGTGGAACTGAAAACCTTTGTTTTTCCAGGTATCACTGGAGGGGTAATTATTGATATCATTCAGCCCTATTACATAACGCGCTCCTATCTTGAATTTACCAAGATTCAACTGCCCGCCGAATACAATAGAAATATCATTTTTCTTAAATGCATCTTTAGGATAGGCAGGATTGGATTGAGCAAGACCGGTTGTCTGAGAAACCAAGTATCCATATTGGGGTCCCACTAAAATGGATAATTCGGGAACGGGTTTGAAGGCCAGTAAAATCGGGAGGGAGATATAATTAAGGGAGATTTTCGTGCTGATGGTTCCCGGATAGATCGCGTTAAAATCAGAAGACGTATTTGCCATTGTCTGGTTGAACAGCAATTCAGGCTGGATTCCCCATTGACGGGTAAAAAAGACTTCCCCGTAAGCGCCGCCGCTAAATCCGGCCTGTGTTTTCCCGTCAAATGAACGGCCGCTTAATTTAAACAGATCCGTTCCGGCCTTGACCCCAAAATGAAGGGATTGAGCGTAAGAGCTAGCAGTAGTAAGGGTTAAAAGTACGATCGAGAGGACAATAAGTGGCTGTCTCTTGTTCATTTTTGATGCTGTTTTTGGTTCAAAATAATGGATGAAATTACATGCGAATCTTTTATCCGTGTGTTAAAATGCTTTAACGACTCGTTAATCCGGGGAGACAAATCCCCACAACCCGCTACAGGCGGGCAATTCATTGTGATTTTGCGCCTTGAGGCCGTTTGCAAATGGAGGCCATCAGGCGTGAAATCTTAAAATGAATCGGGCAAATTTAAATCCTTTTGCAATAAGCATCAACAGATTATATCAATACAGGCAATAAAAAGGAAAAGGCAAAAATTTGCGCATATATATTACAGATAGTAAAAATTGGCCTTATGTAAGTTCGAAGACCGTTATCTCGGGAAGAATACCAACCCTTCCCGGGTAACCGATGAATCCAAAACCCCGGTTAACATAGAGCTTTTGGCGGCCTTCTTCATACAGGCCGGCCCATTGTTTATATGCATATTGTACCGGGCTCCATTTAAAGCCCGGAATATCGATCCCGAACTGCATTCCGTGTGTATGGCCGGCCAGGGCAAGGTCTATATCCGGGTATTGTGTCCTTACTTCTGCATCCCAATGGCTGGGATCATGACTCATTAATATCTTAAAAGGGTATTTTTCAGCCCCTGCATAAGCTTGGCTTAACTTGCCATGTTTGGGAAAACGAAGTTTTGCACTCCAGTTCTCGATGCCGATCAATACGATCTGCTCCCCTCCTTTTTCAAGGGCAACATGTTCGTTCATCAGAAGGTGCCACCCCATATTTTGTTGCAAATGCTTCAAATTTTCCAGATTGGCTTTTTTCATTTCCGGGGTTTCCCACCAAACATAATCACCGTAATCATGATTCCCCAAGGTTGAAAATACCCCCATCGGTGCTTTTAGCTGGCTGAATATATCGGTATAATCCTTCATTTCTCCCGCCACGTCATTTACAAGATCTCCGGTAAATAAAATGAGATCCGGTTTTTCGTTCATTACCTTATCCACACCTCGTTGAACTGCCTGTTTATCGGAGAAGCTACCGGCATGAATATCAGATAGCTGTATTATTTTTATACCCCGGAAGGAAGCCGGCAGGTTATCGAAGGACAATTTTACCCGGCGCAATTCATAATTGTATTTATTACTAAAACCATAGATAAGGGAAGAAAAAAGGGTTCCCCCGATACCCAGACCCAGCCAACTGAGAAACGAAGACCTGGAAATGGTTTCATCATTGATACTTTCCCCTTCCGTATCACGAAAAAAAAGCTTACCGGATGCCCATTGGAAAAGACGGCGCAGATCGTCCACCAGGAAAAATACAGAGGCCAGCACTTTGGCAAAGAAAAGCCCCAGGATCGTTGCGAAAAGATAATTCTTCCACTTATGCGATTCGGCAAATTTCAGAAAAGGCAGCAGGGCAAAAAGGACCAGAGCGGCAAGGGAGATCCCCCAATACGTGCCGTAAATAACAAGTTTTCCGCGGGAGGAAGCCCCCTGGCTAAGCGATTTGATAACCTGGAATACATAAAAATCCACTAAGATCATAACTGCGATGATGATCCCCAGAACCCCCTTGTTGCGCATGTATAGACATTTTGTTAAGCAAAAATCAGATTTTCCCTTCCGAAATCAAAATTCAATAAACTCATCCAGCTGCAATTGAATGCTATCCAGTGTGCGGGCATCCGTAATCTCTCCATTATTATTGATCAGCGAATGGATCACAGATATGGGCAGTTTATTATGATGGACCGCGACTTTCATATAATGCAGGATCCCGGTCAGGTGTTCCATGCCCCTCAGGTTACCAGCCCTGCCGCTTGATACGCCCGTCAACAAGGCTTTCTTCCCCCACCATACTTTTTGGATATCGGAAATATCAAACAGGCATTTTAATACGCCCGGTATACTTCCATTATATTCCGGTGAAATAAAAATAAACTTAGGGGACGGTATCAACAAACGCTCTTCGATCTCCGTATAGGCCGGGTTGCGCTGTAAAACATCAAGGCCTTCCAATGATAATAAACATACCTCAACACCTTTTTTGAGGAGCAGGTCCCTGTACTGGGCTGCAACGCTTAAAGTATTGCTACCGGGCCTGTTTGTCCCTGAAATAATCGTGTACATGAAAAATTTGTCTAATTAACAGTAAAGAAAAAGGAAAGTTCTCACATTTATCCTGAACAATGTATTTTTGTCGCCCCCCTCCCGCCGGAAAAGAGGGGTTTGAAAGCTTTAAACATACATATAAATCAGTATATGTCTGAATTTGCAGGTGGTATTTGCCCAAAAGGCCAGGATAAAGTCCATTAAAAACGGGGATCACTGACTATGGGAAAAATTAAATTTTGTCATTTTGCCAATTGGTGACAATTTTACCGGGATTGTAGTCGATTAAGTGAAAGAAGATGGATAAGATAATTTAAGGAAAGACTGCATTCATATATTAGAAAATCACAATAATCCTTTTGAGAACGTTCAGATGGAGCATTTATAAATTATGGCAAGAACAATTGGAGTCGCAAATCAGAAAGGCGGTGTAGGTAAAACTACTTCAGCGATCAACCTGGCGGCAAGCTTTGCTGTCCTGGAGTTCAGAACGCTGCTGGTAGATGCCGATCCGCAGGCAAACAGTACTACGGGGATGGGGTTCGATCTGCATAATGTTACCCAAAGCCTGTACGATTGTATGGTGAATAATGTCCCCATAAAGGATGTGGTACTCAAATCAGAAATCCCTCACCTGGATATCGTTCCTTCCCATATCGATCTGGTAGGGGCGGAAATCGAAATGATCAATTATCCTAACCGGGAAAGTGTGTTTAAGGGAATAATCGAGCCGATAAAAAAGGATTATGATTTTATCATCATCGATTGCTCGCCTTCCCTTGGATTGATCACGGTAAATGCCCTGACTGCCGCAGATTCAGTTATTGTACCGGTCCAAACGGAGTTCTTTGCCCTGGAAGGTCTGGGCAAACTCTTGAATACCATCAAGATCGTCCAGAGCAGACTTAATCCGGAATTGGCCATTGAAGGGATCCTGATGACGATGTATGACGGGCGTCTTCGGTTATGCAACCAGGTGGTCAGCGAGGTACGCAAACATTTCGATGAGATTGTTTTTAATACCATCATACATCGGAACACAAAGATCAGTGAGGCCCCCAGCGTTGGTAAACCCGTGATCCTGTATGATGCTTTCAGCAAAGGTTCCATTAACTATCTGAATCTGGCTAAAGAAATTCTGCAAAAGAATAATATGACAAGGATCAAACAAGAGGAAAGAATCTTAGAATAAAAAAAACATGACCACCCCCAATAAAAAAGATAAAGAGGCCTTAGGAAAAGGAATCAGGTCTTTATTACAGAGCATCGATTCGGATCTGAAAACCAACGCAGGAGGGCTTAAAACATCCGTGGTCGAAGCGGTTACCAACATGCTCCGGATCCCGCTGGAGCAGATTGAGGCCAATCCCCGGCAACCCCGTCATGATTTTGATGAACAGGCTTTGCAGGAATTGGCGCAATCGATAAGACTCCACGACATCATTCAACCCATAACCGTATCCAAACTGCCTACGGGCAAATACCGGTTAATCTCCGGAGAACGTCGTTTCCGGGCATCGAAAATCGCAGAACTGAAGGATATTCCGGCTTATGTCAGACAGGCAGATGACCAGCAATTGCTGGAGTTGGCACTGCTGGAAAATTTGCAGAGAGAGGACCTGAATGCGATGGAAATTGCCCTTAGTTACAAAAGGATGATGGAGGAGTTGAACTATACGCAGGAACAGGTAGCAGAACGTATGGGGAAAGAAAGAAGCACAGTTGCCAACTATATACGCCTGTTAAAATTACCGCCGGATATACAGGTTGCCGTTCGCAGCAATCAATTGTCGATGGGACATGCCCGCGCGCTGGTAAATGTAGACACTGTCGACAAACAGCTTTATCTCTTCCATGAAATAAAGAACAAAGGCCTTTCTGTGAGACAAACAGAAGAGCTGGTCCGCAGGCTCTACAAAGATCAGCCCGCTGTTAAAAATTCGGTAAAACCCGCTATACCGGAGGCTTTCAAAAGAATTGAAGATAACTTAGCCTCGCATTTCAGCACCCGGGTAAAACTCAATCACAATAAAAAAGGAGAAGGAAGCATTTCCATTGAGTATTACTCCCTGCAGGAATTAAACAAACTGTTGGACCAATTGGGGGTTTCTGTTAACTAAGTATCCAGCGTATGAAGAGGGTTTGGCATTTTTTACTTTTAGGGAGCCTGCTTTTATTGCAAACTAAGTCCTTTTGCCAGCAGAAAGAAAACGATACCATCCCCTCTTTTATCAAGGGGAAAGAAGGTGTTGGAATCAATGTTACAGACACCCTGAAACCCAAAAAAGAAAACACTACTGATTCTCCCTATAAAGTCGATTCCGCCACCCGGAAAAAACATGATCCGCATAAAGCCACGCTTTATTCGACTTTTTGCCCCGGTCTTGGCCAGATTTATAACCGGAAATATTGGAAACTTCCTCTCGTATACGCTGCCGTAGGTATCCCGGCCTATACCTTTTTTTATAATAAAAGCTGGTATCAAAAGTGCCAGTATGCCCTGGCCGTCGTTTTAAATGGCACGACCGACCAGGATAGCCTGAACAAAGTAGATCCGCACCTGAGCAGTTTAGTAAAGAGTAAGGATGATAATGCTATAAGGACCTATCGTAATGAATATCGCAAAGACCAGGATTATTCTGTGCTGTTCTTCCTGCTATTCTGGGGTCTCCAGATTGTAGACGCAACAGTGGACGCCCATTTGATGAATTTCGACATCAGCAGTGAATTAAGTTTCCATTTGACTCCGGGCTCATCGGCTCAAAGTAATGTCACGGGCGTCGGTGTTGCCTTTGAATTACATAAACCCCGCTACAAGCCCATTCCCCTTCCCTGAACTCCTCATGGAAAATTCAACAATTTAATTTATTATTGCCGCAATAATTAGCTCCAACATGAAGATTGCGCTCATCGGTTATGGCAAAATGGGAAAAGCGATTGAAGAAATTGCCGTGGCAAAAGGGCATGAGATCGTTTTAGCCGTTTCGATCGATAATTTAGAAGATAATACGGCAGAAAAGATCAAAAAGGCAGATGTCGCTATCGAATTTTCCGGTCCGGAAAGTGCTTATGATAATATTATCAGGTGTTTACAAGCCGGAGTTCCGGTTGTCAGCGGCTCGACGGGATGGCTGAACAGGTTTGAAGAAGTCCGCCGGTATTGCCTGGAAGGAAATAAGACATTTCTTTACGCCAGTAATTTCAGCATAGGTGTCAACATTTTTTTTGAGGTGAACAAACGTTTGGCTGAACTAATGGCCCCCCATCCGGGTTATAAGGTTAGCATGACCGAAATCCACCATACACATAAAAAGGATGCTCCCAGCGGAACCGCTATTACCCTTGCAGAGCAGATCCTGGAAAAAATTCCCGGTAAAAAAAGCTGGATAAATCATATTAGTAATAACTTAGATGAATTAGAGATCATCAGTGAACGGGTAGATCCCGCACCGGGAACCCATCAAATCAGGTATAATTCGACCATCGATTCGATTGAGATCACCCATACAGCACACAATCGTCAGGGTTTTGCCATGGGAGCTGTGCTGGCAGCAGAGTTCATTCATGACAAAAAGGGTATTTTCAGTATGAAAGAGGTATTGGGGTTCTGAAAAAATTGTCCAACCACTAAACAGGAGTAATAGTATGCTTTCGAAGAAAACGCAATATGCATTTCAGGCACTGATGTACCTGGCCGAAAAAGGAAAAGAAGGGCCTGTATTGATCGCAGAAATTTCAAAAAAGAAAAAAATCCCCCTTAAATTCCTGGAGAACATTCTGCTCGAGTTGAAAAATGCCGGAATTCTGGAAAGTAAAAAAGGAAAGGGTGGAGGATATTATTTTGGGAAAAACCCGAAAGACGTTCAATTGGCGACGGTTATGCGTTTACTGGACGGCCCTATTTCTCTTCTACCCTGCGTGAGTCTTTACTTTTATGAAAAATGTAAAAACTGCGATGAAAAACATTGCGGATTACGTACAGTTATGTCCCAGGTTAGGGATGCCAACCTTAAACTCCTGGAGAAGAAGACGATTGCAGACCTGGCCAAACAAGGATAACTGTTTTTTCTTACTGATATAACTTTCCGGTATAACTACTTTTCAGCCAGCATTTTATCAAGCAGGACAAACCTGTTCCTGCAAAGCCGTTCAGCTAAAGATAATAGATGATCAATCCTTTCTGTTAATTGATCAAGGTCATCTTCTCCAATAGAATAACCTTCTTTATATCTGGCATCTATATAGCTGTATAACAGTAATCTGAACAAAGACTCTTCTGCTTTACTGTTACCGGGAAACAACATGGCAAGCTCGATCGAAAACCTGCAGGTATAACGCCTTAGTTTATCTAAATTATGCGTACAGGGCTTATAACCGGTAAAAACCAGCAAAATGGCCTGATAAGCATGTTCAGCAGCCTGGTGAAGAAGAAAAACAGCAATATTCATTTGTTTTTGCTGCCGGTTAAACAATGCACTTCTGAAAAACGCCTTTCCCTGAAACCACCACCTTTCAAAATCCCGCCGGGCCTTTGTTTTTATAAGAAACAGATCCGGAGGGGTTGCCTTTACGAAAGGACAGGAACCGGCATCATACAACAGAACAGCTTCCTGAAGGATGGAGGAAAAAAAATAATTCCCTTCAGACAATTGATCATTAATGTATTCTATGTCATGCACCAGCACCGTTACAGGCGTAACACTACGGCACCGGTTCGTGATCAATTCCTGTAATTCCTGATCCGGACGACGGTCACCCCGCCGCATAATTACCAGAAGATCATAACTACCTGTCCAGGATGGAAATTGAGAAGTGGCTATCACATTCCCGCCGGCCCCTGAAGTGCCGAACAACCCAAAAAGAATGACCTTTTCAGGGTGAATACAATTTATGATGACCTTGGTGATCCTATCGATTTGATCCCGTTTAAGGACCGGCAAATGACCGAGTGAAGTGTTCATAGTTCCAGATTAATAGGTATTGATAAATCATTTCATTGCTTCCGACTACCCTGCTTTCCTAAATGGGCCAAAAGAATTCTTTTTCTTAAAAAAAGAAGAATTAATTAAAAAATGTACTGATATAAGATTTAGCAATTTTTTTGGCTTACATTTATAATACTTATACGAAAGCCCAAATATACCATCAATTTTGATATTACTAATTATTTTGGGAATTTTTATTTTTACAACATGCAGTTTTTAGGAAAGAACATAAAATATTTAAGAAAAAATTTATCTGAAAACCAATCTACTATTGGGTCCTTGGTCAAAAAAGGCCAAACTACCATCGGCAATTGGGAGAATGGGATTAGTGAGCCTAATGTGGAAGAGTTGCTTATACTTAGCAATTATTTTGATATTTCTTTGGATGTTCTGATAAAAGTGGATCTGGCACAAACTACCTGGTTAACTACGCTCAGGGATGGAAAGGAAAAGATAGGAGAAAAAAAAGCTAAAGCTTATGAGCATGCTCCTGAAGACGAATCGATGGTACTCGAAAATGATAATTTCAGCCTCTCCTATGTCATGGAGGAGATAAAATCACTACGCGTCGAAATTGCACGGATCAATGCGCGCCTTATGTGATCCTTCCACTAATATTTCAAACAATGAATCGTCAACTATTTTCAACAGAAAAGCCGCATTGCTGCGGCTTTTCGTCGATACCTTTTTATTTTGCCCTCTTCTTTAGAAGCAGGGATTTGTTCTTTACATTTTTCTGAAAAAAATTATCCTGTCATTAGGCATGAATTGCCTTTTTGGTTGCGGCGATGGCTCCGTCTATATGACCAAAAGCCCGCGCCTGAAGTCCCTGGGCAAACTGGTTATCTTCATCATGGCTGATATCCTGGCGTGCTTTTCTCAGCAGGTCAACAGCCTCATGAAGCCGGCCATTATGATCATTGCGTTCATCAACCCGGGGATGATCCTCCAGATTTTTGCCGTCATCGATGGCTGCCTTTTTGATCTCACTGATAGCGGCATCGATACGCCGTACCGCCTCTGCTTCATCTACAGTCCGTTCCCAATTTCCGGGACGGTGCTCAATCATCCACCGTGCGGCCCTGAGATCGGATAAAGCATGAAGATAATAGGGATGCGCACCTTTCCATTCAGTAAAACCAACCTTTGCCTGCGCGGCAGTTACAATGCTAACGGTTACCAACAAACTAAAAATGCATTTCATAAGTGATTGACGATTCATGTGGATGTTTTTAATTTAAAAAATGGTTTGAAACGGTAATTTACAAGGGCTAAGTCTTATTACCCATGTCACCGCATCATAGACCATCAAACGAAGGCTTCGTTTAAAAATTAAATGATGAACATCCGTTAACCTGCCGTTAACCGTATAATACCGGAAGATTTAAGCCAGGAGGTTAGCGATAACCATCGCAGAAGCCCCACCCCCGCCATTGCAAATACCTGCTGCTCCAAATTTCGCTTTATTTTGCTGCAAGACATGAAGGAGCGTAACAAGGATCCTTGCTCCACTGCAACCAAGAGGATGTCCGATCGATACCGCCCCTCCATTAACATTGACTCTGGCCGGGTCCAGTTTCATTCTCCTGGAGTTTTCTATTCCGACTACCGCAAAGGCTTCGTTTAATTCCCAATAAGAAATATCTTCCATGGTAAGGCCGGCTTTGGCTATTGCTTTTGGAACCGCTATGGCTGGTGTGGTGGTGAACCATTGAGGCTCCTGTTCCGCATCCGCATAAGAAACGATCCTTCCAATCGGCTTTAATCCCAGGGCATCGGCTTTTTCTTTACTCATCAGGACAAGAGCCGCAGCACCATCGTTCATGGTACTGGCATTAGCAGCCGTTACCGTCCCGTCTTTTTGAAAAGCAGGCTTTAATTCAGGTATCTTATCGAATTTTACATTGAAAGGCTCTTCATCCCTGGTTAATAATACCGGGTCTCCTTTACGTTGAGGGATCTCGACCGGGACGATCTCATCGGCAAACTTACCGGCTGCCCATGCAGCCTGGGAACGTTTGTAACTTTCTATAGCAAATGTATCCTGTTCCTCCCGGCTGATTCCGCATGTGGAAGCACATAATTCAGCAGCATTTCCCATAGCCTTGCCATCATAGGCATCCGTTAGACCGTCTTTGGCCAGCCCATCGGTAAGGGAAGTGTTCCCGTATTTGTTACCCCAACGCAGATTCTCCGTATAATAAGGAACATTACTCATACTTTCCATGCCTCCGGCTACTACGATTTCCACATCTCCCAATGCAATAGCCTGGGCAGCCTGAGCAATAGCCTTCATTCCGCTGGCGCATACCTTGTTGACGGTGGTGCAGATCACCTCGTCAGGCAACCCGGCCAATTTTGCAGCCTGGCGGGCCGGAGCCTGCCCCAGATTGGCCTGTAAAACACAACCCATCAATACTTCCTGTACCTGGTCGGGACGGATCCCTGCTTTTTGGATAGCCCCTTTAATGGCAATTGCCCCCAGGCGGGTAGCTGAAATATCTTTCAACGATCCGCCAAAACTCCCGATTGGGGTCCGGACTGCAGAAACAATGACTACTTCTTTATTCATACGTGGATTTTTGTTTACAGTAACGCAAGATACCAAAAATACTAACGACTGTTAGCGCCGGCAGGTATGTTCGGCAGAATTTAGTGAAACTTTCTTTTTAGATTTGCCGCCACCATGAAAGCAGCTACCATCCATGAGATTAAACAGGAAATGACATCCCTCTCCCCTTCCCGGTTATTGGAATTATGCCTGAGACTGGCAAAATTCAAAAAGGACAATAAGGAATTACTTACCTATCTTCTTTTTGAAGCATCGGATGAATCCGCTTATATTTCAACTATAAAAAAAGAGATCGATCTGGAATTTGAGGAGCTCCCCCGGCCAACTCTTTATTTGACCAAAAAAAGCCTGAGAAAAATCCTTCGCACCACTTCCAAACAGGTACGTTATACAGGTTCCCCCCAAACAGAGGTCGAATTGCTGACCTATTTCTGTTTGAAAGTCAGGGAATCAAATATCCCTATTAAAAATAGTCCTGTCCTTACCAATCTTTATCAGCAACAATTGAAAAAAATAAAGACGGTCATCGGGACAATGCACGAAGATCTTCAATATGATTACATTAAGGAATTGAAGAAGCTGGAGTAATTGTAAAAATTTTATTAAAATGGCTGATAAAATTACGCGGATAATCAAATTTTAGTAACTTCATTACTCATCAAAGAAAAGGAGGTATTCATGATATCAACAGATAAATCATGGACATCTCCGGTAAACTTCTGTTAACCGGACCCGTCCACAAGAAATAATCTGCTGACTTAAGGTCAGGACCATCCCGGTAGCCCGGGATGGTTTTTTTATCCGGATAAATTAGTATCACAAATAGGCAAAAGTTCATGATGGCAAGCCAGGCTCTTCTGCTTAATTTTAAATTTTACCTTCCCGGCAGGACCCGATAGATCCGAGCGGGACTAACCGATCTTTTATGAGCAAGTTTGCCATTGTCGTTTCTGGGGTCCTGTTCGTTGCAGGCCTCCTCCCCGCCTTGTTTTCTTCCGCCCAGAATTCCTCCGGCAAACAAAAAGCGGATGCCCTGATACAGAAAATGACATTGGATGAAAAAATAGGGCAAATGACCCAGGTCACCCTGGGCATGATCGGAACTGCCGAGGACGGCGTATTGGACGCGTCATCCCTGGCAAAGGCAATGGAACAATATAAAGTCGGCTCCATTTTAAATGTTACCAATCATGCCCTGACAGTGGATCAATGGCATGCGGTCATTACGCAGATCCAGGATGCCGCTAAAAAGAACCGGCTGGCCATCCCGGTAATTTATGGTCTGGATGGTATACATGGTCAGACCTATACCCTGAATGCCACTTTATTCCCACAAAATATAGGAATGGCCGCTACCCGTAATCCCGGGCTGGCTGCATCGGTTGCAAAGATAACTGCCAAAGAGCTGCGTGCTTCGGGAGTTCGCTGGAACTTCGCTCCGGTGCTGGATTGCGGCCGCCAGCCTTTATGGTCAAGATTTCCGGAGACCTATGGGGAAGACGTGTATATCGGGAAGACCATGGGTGCTGCCGCCATCAGGGCCTATGAAGAGGATGGTCTGCGGTCCCCTTCTGCTGTAGCCAGCTGTATGAAACACTATCTTGGTTATTCGGCATCCCGGACAGGTAAGGACAGAACTCCCATCTACCTTCCGGAAATTGAAATGAGGGAGTATTATCTTCCACAGTTCCGGGCGGCCATTCAGGCTGGCGCTTCAACGCTGATGGTCAACTCCGGCGAGATAAACGGAGTTCCTGTGCATGCCAGCAAATACCTGCTGACAACGGTTCTGCGAAAGGAATTAGGTTTCCAGGGGGTCATCGTTTCCGATTGGGAAGATATTATCCGGTTGCACACCAGGCATAATGTGGCCCCAACGCCCCGGGCTGCGGTAGTTCTTGCGGTCAATGCCGGAATTGACATGAGTATGGTTCCCAATGATTTTTCATTTTTCGACCTCCTGAAAGAAGCGGTACAAAAAGGTGAAGTACCTGTGAGCCGTATCGACGATGCCGTTAGGAGAATATTGATCCTCAAGGAAAAGCTCGGCCTGTTCGAACAGCCTTACCCGGAACAGGCTGCTGCTGTTCAGTTCGGAAAGACAGAATATCAAAACATTGCCTTACAGGCAGCCAGGGAAGCAATGACCCTGCTGCAGAACCAGGGAGATCTGTTGCCCTTGTCAAAGAATGCCCGTGTATTGGTCGCTGGCCCTTCTGCACAAAGCATCAGTGCCTTGAATGGATGCTGGAGTTATACCTGGCAGGGAAAAGACGAACAATGGTATCCCAAAGACAGCAAAACCATCTATCAGGCTATTTCCGAAAAGCTGGGCGCTTCGAATGTAATCACTACCACAAATCCGGGATTTGAAAATGCAGCAAACTTCGACACCGCGTCCTTAAAAACTGCGTCATCCGGGGTGGATGCGATCATATTATGCCTGGGCGAAAATGCCTATGCGGAAAGCCCGGGCAATATAAGTGATCTGGCCCTGCCGGAAGAGCAGGTGATGCTGGTGAAGGCAGCAGTGGCAACAGGAAAGCCCGTCACTATCGTCCTTACGGAAGGAAGACCCAGGTTAATTACCGGTATCGCCCCCCTGGTTAAAGGCATCCTGCTGGCTTACTGGAGTGGCAAAAAAACGGCAGAAGCCGTAAGCGATGTTTTATTCGGGGACTATAATCCGGATGGGATCCTACCTTTCAGCTATCCCCGCAGCATGGGCGAAATGGTGCTTTATGATCGTAAACCGACTGAGGACATCCGGGAAATTTTTAATTCTAATATGACGATGGATGGTTATAAACCGCTTTTCCCTTTCGGTTGGGGATTAAGTTATACCAGCTTTGAATATGGCGAGCCGGAACTCAATGCTGACAAATTGAATACAGGTGGAAAACTTAAGATCAACATCACGGTGAAGAATACCGGCAGCAGAGAGGGTAATCATACTATCGAATTATATACCCGCGAACATTATGCGAGCATTACGCCTAATATGCGTCGTCTCCGGGCCTTTTCCAAAGTATTTTTGAAAGCAGGGGAAACCCGGATTGTGAGTTTCACGCTGGATAAAAATGATCTTGCCTTTGTAAATGAAGCGTTCAGGACGGTAACCGAGCCTGGTGAATTTGATGTGTTTATCGGAAATAAAAAGGCCAAATTTTCGGTTGTCTACCCTCCAGCCCCCTAAAGGGGAGTTAATATCCCCATTTTTTCATGATGGCCAGGTCTGCTTTGGCGCAATCCAGGGGAGACTTTCCCTGATAAGATTCCTGTTCTATAATAAACTGATGTGTTCCTCCGGAATTTTTTCCCAGATCCACGACTTGTTTGGTATTCACGATCCCTTCTCCAAGTATGGTGCTTTCGTATTTTTCAGAGCCTGAGGAAGCCTTGATCTCATCTTTCACATGCATCAACTCGAACCTGCCCGGATATTGCATAACCACGGCAATCGCGATGGCCCCGCCATTGTAAAGATTCCCCATGTCCAGTTGCTGGGCCACCAGCTCAGGATCGGTATTCTGTAAAATGATATCGAATATTTTTTTGTTGTTCAGTACGCTGCTGAATTCGAAATCATGGTTGTGGTAACCGAATTTCATTCCGGACTTCTTACACAATTCTCCGCTTTTATTAAACACGTCCATATAATGTAAAAGGTCATCATAGGTTTTACGCAGGCTCTCGTCGAGCCAGGGACTGATGACATATTGCTGACCAACGACAGCTGCATCTTCCACGGTCAGCTTCCATTCATCCGTAAAGTCCTTTTTCCCTTCGTCCCAATGTTTGGGATCCATCCGGGTGTGACCGCTGAGCATTTTCAGCCCAAGCCCATCGAGCAGTCCCTTAAATTCCTTAGCCGTAAACCCATAAAATTTACGATCCACATAATTGGCATGTTCTACGTATTTATACCCCATCCCTGCCAGTTGTTTGAGCGTTCCGGCCGGGTCTGTTTTCATGTCATCCCGCACCGAATATAATTGTATCCCTACAATACGTTTTTTCCGCATTTCTGCAAAACTGTCACCGGGCAAAAAACTGGTTGCGGCAATAGCAAGGGCGCTGTTCTTTAAAAAGGTCCTACGGGAATGATGCATACGAATGAAAGATTTATGTGGACAGTTGATCGATGGACGGTTTCGTGACCAATCGGATGTTATGGACGAATTTAAATTTATTTGCACCCGGCTCCAAATAAATTTTTGTCCGATCTTGTGGTTTAAAGAGAGCCCCGCGGCCCTTTCAATTTATTCCCGTATGGCTGTCGAAAAGAAGGTAAAAAAAGACGTCTGGAGAAAGATCATCCAACTGATCATTCCTCATAAAAAGCGGTTCCTTTGGGTGGTTACCCTTGGACTTCTAAGCACGGGAGCAAGCCTGATTGAGCCTTTGATCTACCGGGAGGCCATTAATGATGTAGCCGGCCTCTTTGTAAAACAAGCCCGGGAGAACGCTCAAAAGGATCTTGGCCTTGACCCCGGTGAAGAAGAAGACATACGTTCCATGATCGAAAAGGAAACACCGGGTAATGATACAATTTCAGCTGTCGCGTCGTCCCCTGCTCTTTCTAAAGATTCTTCCCAAAAGGAAAAGGCTGCCGCCCGGAAAAAACATACGGTCTCTAAAAAAAAGAGCAAAAAGCCAGCAAAGCCTGCTGAACCGCATACACAAACCCATGTGGCCGCGCGTACGCCTTCCGAAGCGTTGAATACCCTGCTTTGGGCGGTTTTCTGGCTTTTTATGATCAACCTTGTCGGTACCCTGTTCTGGAGGATCGGAGAGAATACCAATACCCGGCTCTCCTGTCTGATAGAACAACGGTTCATTCAAGGCACATTTGCCCATGTGCTCAATCTCCCGCTAAGCTTTTTCAGCAAACGATCCAGTGCTGCCATTGCCAAACAAATCGATCAATCTGAGGAGGTGACCGGTATCGTCAATGGCTTTTCCCAGCAGATCCTGCCTGAACTGATCAGTCTGATTGGAATTCTGGCGATCATGTGCTGGCAAAATTTAGCCCTTACTGCGGTAGCGCTGATAACTATTCCATTCTATATACTGATCGCGTGGAGGTCATCCGGCAAACTGGAAACAGGGCTTGCCAATTATTATTCCAGGTGGGAAGAGGTTTCGGCGCGGATCCAGGATGGTCTTACGGGGATCAAAACAGTGAAATTGTCGGGTGCAGAAAACAGGGAAGTTGAACGCTTGCAAAAAGTGGCCGATGAAGCGTACAGGGATTATATCAACCGGGCCCGCCTTTCCAATAAATACGTTTTCTGGGAGACTATGCTATCCCATTTGTCCACAGCCTTGGTATTTGGATATGGAGGTTATCTTACCCTGGAAAACAAACTGACACCAGGTGATGTAGTCATGTTCGTGGCTTACCTGGACAGACTCTATGGCCCGATCGATACACTTGCCAGTTTATGGGTCGAATTGCAGCAAAATGTGGCCTCACTGGCAAGGGCATTCCGGTTATTGGATAGCGGTATGGAAAAAAAGACGGGTCAGGAACTGGTTATAAAAGAGGGTAAAATAGAATTCAGGGAAGTCCATTTTAGTTATGAACCCAACCGGGAAATCCTTAAGGGAGTGAGTTTTACCCTTGCTCCGGGAAAGATAACGGCTTTGGTGGGAACATCCGGAGCCGGCAAAACTACAACAATTGATCTGTTGATGAAATTATATGAGCCTTCCGGGGGAATGATTCTCATCGATGGTCAGGACATTTCCGGGCTGGATGCCTTCTCCGTCCGCGGACAGATCGGAATGGTATCGACAGATGGAGCGCTGTTCCGGGGTAGTCTCGCCGATAATATCCGGTACAAACGTCCCGGTGCAACCTTGGAAGAAGTTCGAAAAGCGGCTATGGCTGCGGGTATGCAATCTACTTTGCAACGTTTGCCGGAGGGTTTGGATACGATCGTTGGTGAAAGTGGAATAGGGTTATCAGTAGGTGAAAGACAACGGATACAGATCGCCAGGGTGTTGGTGGCCCAACCCCGTATCCTGGTTTTGGATGAAGCGACAGCCAATCTGGATTTTGCCACCGAGGCAGAAGTCAAAAGAACGATAGAAGAAGTCCGGCTCAGTAATACTGTTATTATAATTGCCCATCGTTATTCCATGGTCCGGGATGCGGATCACGTGATCGTCCTTTCAGAAGGGGGATTATTGGAAGAAGGAAGTCCGGCTGAGTTATTGGAAAAAGGGGGATGGTTTTTTGATTTCGCTCACTCAGGAGATGAACAGGATACTACTGTGGCTGACGAAGAACCGGAGAGCGAAAATTACGATGCAGATCCCCTGGAGACAGAAATGGATGAAGAAGAAGGGGAAGATGCAGAAAAAGGCGATGCCTAACATTAATGTTCATGCGGAGGAGCCTGTCGCGGAGCCTGTTCCTGATGAGGAGGGGGCTGGTTACGGACGGGCGGAGTCTGTTGATGAGGAGGAGCTTGACGAACGGGTTGCTGTTGGGCAGGTTGTACAGGATGTTGGGGCTGCGGACGTTGTTGTTGGGGTATAGGACGTTGTTGTTGCGGCTGTGGGCGTTGTTGTTGCGGCTGCTGGTGCTGTGGCGGGATTGGGCGCTGTTGTTGTTGTGGAGGTTGTTGCTGCGGTATAGGACGCTGCGGCTGTTGCGGTGTTGATTGTTGCCGGCCAGGAGGCTGAGATACAGGATGCTGCTGTTGAACCGAATGCTGCTGTTGCTGCTGAGGTGCAGGACGTTGTTGCTGTTGAACCGATTGAGCAGGAATCTGATGCTGTTGCACTGTCCTGGAAGATCTGTCAGGAGAGTTTACTGGCTTGTTTCCCGGATTATTCACTACCGTACCCTGAGGCCGCCCCTGTGAGGAGTTAGCTGGCCGGAGTGCATGCATATCCCGTAATTGTGCAGGACGAGCGGTTGAATTCTCTCTTTGGATTGCCGGTCTGTAAATTGCCAATCGGCCGTTCTGTACATTGGCTGCACCAGGTCTCGATGATGCCTGTATAGCTACCGGCCGAACCTGACGGTGCGTAAACCTTTCCACATTTGCCGGGGCCGGCCCACGCAGATAAACAGGACCGCTCCCCCTGTTTACATTATTAATTACGGTGATTTTATTTATAACGGTGGTATTTCGGATATTGGTAACGTAATAATTACTGATATGCGTACTGGTTATACGCTCCCGCGGACAAAAATTCCAGTAATGATATGGCGGGCGGTAAGAACCAAATGAAACACCGATATCTACGCGGGGACCAACAGGAGCCCAGCAATAATTGCCTCCGTATTCTCCCCAGGTAACCCAGGCCGGAGCCCATTGATAACCCGGCGCCCACATCCATCCATAGGAATCGTCATAAAACCAATTCCCATAATGAAAAGGCGCCCATCCCCAGCTATAATCAGATATCCAGGTCCATCCCTCCTCAGCATATACCCAATGGCCCCTGGTTCCATATGGGCGGAAATTCCCTCCTGCACCCGGCATCCATACATAGCCGTAATTAGGGTAACTTACCCAGGTTCCAAATGGGCTTAATTGATCATAAAAAACCTGGAAACTGACCGATACCTGTGCAGTTGCACGATTCTGTTCCGTCACAGGTATGATTCCCGTCAATATGGATATACCTGTTATAATAATTAAGAACCTATATTTCAGACCTGTCATACCTGGTGTTTTTTATTATATATAATAAGTTATCTACTGCAATTATGATACCCCTCGCTTCATCGATACCCATTCTTTGCCAGGGATGGGTCCATAATCCTGCCAAAGCCCGTTAAAAGATTGTGAATCTTCTGCTGAAATAAAGGAACAATTTTATGGAGATTCTTCTTTTTTCTATCTTAAAGAAGAATTATTAGCAAAGGCCATTTAACCAATACTCCATTAAATGCGTTTTACCCTTCTTTTTTTCCTGCTGATCCTGTTTTCTGGTTCTTATTCCTTATCTGGCCAACCTCTTCCAGGCCAACCCCTTCAAAAACCCGCCAATAAAGACTCGATTGGGGTACCCTGCAGTGAAAAGGCAGGCCGCCTTTTGGACGAAGCGCTGAATTTCATGCAAAAAAATTATTATCGCAGGGACTATGTCCCCTGGGAAGGATTGATCGCTTCAGCCAGGGAAAGGGTCAGATCAGCAGGAAATTGCGAAGACGCTTATGCTGCCATTACCTGGTGTTTTCAGCAGCTTAACGAAACCCATAGTTTTGTTATGCCTCCGGCAAAAGCAGCCATGTATACAAATGACACGACCGGATTGTCCCAGCCACCGGACCTTTCTGAGCTGGTAGGAGAAATAAAAGGCGAGTGGCTGAGCGACAGTATTGCCTACCTCTCTATCCCCTGGGTAAGCACTACCGACTCTATGATCTGTATGCGGATAGCTGACAGCCTGCAACAAATGATTGCCAGGCTGGATTCCCGGAATATCTCCAGGTGGATCATCGATCTGAGGAAGAATACGGGGGGCAACTGCTGGCCTATGCTTGCAGGGATTGGTCCATTACTGGGCAATGGAATATGCGGCTATTTTGTAACCACCGGATCGAAAATCCCTATCGCTTACCGGGATGGGGCAGCTTTTCAGGGCAAACATGTGCTTTGCAGGGTTAGCGCTGAAGGCTACCGGACCAGGTGCGACCAAAAGTCGATCATTGTACTTACTGGCCGCAAAACCGTCAGCGCCGGAGAAATAGTCGCCCTGGCCTTTAAAGGAAAAGAACAAGTTTTTCTATACGGCGAACCTACTGCCGGTCTCACGACTGCAAACGCCACTTATACACTATCGGATCGCTCCCTATTAATACTAACCGTCTGCCAGGAAGCAGATCACACCGGTAAAATCTGTGAAGGCAGTATCCTGCCCGATAAGGTCATACAGGCTGCCGGCCATGACCTGACCCAGAACGATCCTGTAAAAGCAGCAGCTATCAGCTGGCTTCAAAATCGGTAAGAGGAATGATTTATTTCAGAAAGAACCCATTATTTTTGTTCCTTCTTCCTGAAATTAAAATCAACGCTTTATGGATAATAGTCTTTTCCGGTCCTCTGTTCTGGCATCTCTGGCCATTTCAGTTATTGCCTGTAACCAGAACGGTACCCAAACGGTTTCCGCGAAAGATAGCCTGGTCTCCTTTAATAAAGATAGCCTGGCTGGGCATATCATGGTGCTTTCTTCGGATTCATTCCAGGGCAGGCGGCCTTTTACAACCGGCGAATCCCAGACCATCGACTATCTGCAACATGCCTTTGCCAATCTGGGAACAGAGCCGGGAAACGGGGACACCTATACCCAGGATGTGCCGCTGGTAGAGATCACTCCGTCAGGGACGCCTACGATGCAGGCAAGTACGGGAAAAGGAACGATCAGTCTTCAGAACATGAACGATTTTGTCATATGGACGGAAAAGCCTGATTCGCTTGTCACCCTCGATAAAAATGAAGTTGTATTTGTCGGTTTTGGCATCGTTGCCCCAGAATATAACTGGAATGATTATGCGGGAATAGACGTTAAAGGCAAAACGGTGTTGGTGATGGTCAATGATCCCGGATTTTATGACTCAACGTTATTCAAAGGCCATACGATGACTTATTATGGAAGATGGACCTATAAATATGAGGAAGCGGCCCGCCAGGGAGCAAAGGCTTGTCTGATCATTCACAATACAAAGGCAGCCTCCTACCCTTTTACCGTCGTGCAAAGCTCGAATGGCGGCGTGAAGCTTCATCTGGATACAAGAGGGAATCCTCAGTACCAATTGGCCATACAGGGCTGGATCACGGAACCGGCAGGAAAAAAAATGCTCGCTGTTGCGGGAAAAGACAGCGGTCTGCTAACCATAGCGCATAGCCACGGATTCAAGCCTCAGGGATTAGATCTTAAAATATCCGCATCGTTAAGGGTAAAAGAAGTTTATAACCAATCTCACAACGTTCTGGCCAGGATCACCGGAACCAAAAGACCTGAAGAATATATTATTTATACTGCCCATTGGGATCATCTCGGGATCGGAAAACCCGACGAAAAAGGGGATTCTATCTATAACGGGGCAGCAGATAATGCAAGTGGCACCGCATCCCTGCTGGAATTGGCGCGTGCCTTTAAAAACCTTCCGGAGAAACCCGAACGTACCATCCTTTTTCTTGCCGTAACTGCGGAAGAACAGGGCCTTTTAGGATCCGCCTATTATGCGCAGCATCCGGTATATCCGCTGGCTTCCACCGTAGCCAATATCAATACCGATGTCATCAATACATTTGGAAGGACAAAAGATGTATCGGTTTCCGGGGAAGGACAATCGGAACTGGAAGATTATCTGAAAGAAGAATTGGCGAAAAAAGGCCGGTACCTGGCAGCCGAATCGCATCCGGAGGCAGGTCTTTATTTCCGTTCCGATCATTTTAATTTCGCCAAGTCCGGGGTTCCTGCGCTGACCGTAGACGCCGGCATCGATGATCTTGAAAAAGGGAAAACATATGGTCAGCAAATGCAGGATGAATATACCGCCAAATATTATCATCAGCCGGGTGATGAATTTGACCCCAAACGCTGGCATCTGGACGGAGGGATAGAGGATATCCAATTGCTTTTTCAGATTGGCAAACGACTGGCTTTCGAAAAGTCCTGGCCGACATGGAAGAACGGCTCGGAATTCAAAGCGATCCGTGATAAAACCGCTCAAAGCCGCCCATAAAATAATTTGGTTTGCTGTTTTGCTAAAACTTTATCTTGCTGAAACTTTAGCAGATTTTTTCCTTGCTAAACCATTAGATTTACGCACTTTATACAAAACTAGGTTCTTAAATTCAACCCGGAGACTTATACATGGGAGACCTGCAGATCAAAAAACAAACTAAAAAGTACGATGCTATTATTGTTGGTTCCGGAGCGGGAGGGGGAATGGCCGCCTATATGCTGGCAAATGCCGGAATGAAAGTGTGCCTGCTCGAGGCCGGACCCATGTTCGACCCCAAAACGGATTCCAACCAATTAAAAAACCCCTGGGAATCGCCCAGGCGGGGAGCAAGTACAAAATACCGTCCTTTCGGCGATTTTGACGGCTGTTACTGGGGATGGACCATCGATGACGAACCTTATACCCAAACCGGAGCTCCCGGAACGACCAGTTGGGAATGGTGGCGGGCCCGTATGCTGGGAGGAAGGACCAACCATTGGGGCCGGATCTCCTTACGCTTTGGACCAAAGGATTTTAAACGGAAAAGCATAGACGGCCTGGGAGATGACTGGCCTATCGGTTATGACGACGTCAAACCTTATTATGACAGAATAGATAAGATGCTTGGGGTATTCGGGACGAATGAAGGCCTTCCCAATGACCCGGACGGAATTTTCCTTCCTCCGCCTAAACCGCGTCTGCATGAACTGTTTATAAAAAAGGCGGGTAATAGCATAGGCATCCCCGTTATTCCATCCCGTCTGTCGATCCTGACCAAACAGATCAACAGCGAAAGAGGGCAATGTTTTTATTGTGCCCAATGCGGCCGAAGCTGTAAGGTTTACGGCGACTTCTCCGCATCCTCCTGTCTGGTTATCCCTGCATTGAAGACCGGCAATATCGACCTGGTAACGAATGCTATGGCCAGAGAAGTGCTTACCGACCGGGAAGGACTGGCCTCCGGTATATCCTATGTGGATAAGACCGATTTGCAGGAATACCAGGTCTTTGGCAAAACGGTGATCCTGGCAGCCAGCGCCTGCGAGAGCGCGCGGCTCATGCTCAATTCCAAATCACCCCGCCATCCCAATGGATTGGCCAATAATAGTGATGTGGTAGGCAAATACCTGCATGATTCCACCGGGGCCGATATGGGAGGAATTATCCCGGAATTATTGGACCGCAAACGTTATAATGAGGATGGCGTAGGCGGTATGCACGTCTACACGCCATGGTGGCTGGACAATAAAAAACTTGATTTCCCCCGCGGTTATCATATTGAATATGGAGGGGGTTTTGACCAGCCAGCCTACGGCTTTAGCTGGGGCATCGAGAACCTCAACGGGAACTACAATATTATGGGCAAACAAAAAGAAGCCGGCGGATATGGTTCTTCCCTGAAGAAAGACTACCGAACCCTGTTCGGCGCCCATGTCGGTATGGCCGGGCGCGGAGAAGCGGTAGCCAATATCAATAACTATTGTGAGATAGATCCAACGGTCGTTGACCGGTACGGGATCCCGGTATTACGTTTTAATACCAGTCATTCCGAATATGAAATCAAACAGGCCAAACATATGAAGGAGACCTTTAAAGAGATCCTTCACGCCATGGGCGCAATCACCACCTGGGGACATGAGGACAACGAAAAGAATAATTGGGGCATCCACGCTCCCGGCAATATTATTCATGAAGCGGGTACCGTTCGTATGGGTAATGATCCCAAAACCTCTCCCCTGAATAAATACAGCCAGGCCCATGATTGCAGGAACCTTTTCTGTGTGGATGGCGGCCCGTTCGTATCACAGGCCGATAAAAACATTACCTGGACAATTCTGGCTTTGTCCATGCGCACCAGCGAATACATCGTCGATCAATTGAAAAAACAGAATATTTAGTTCATCAACCAATACGATTATGGACAGAAGAAAATCAATAAAGGCGATCCTCGTAGGTTCAGTGGCGACCGGTGTCCTGGTAGAAGCCTGTAATACGGGTGACAAAAAAACACCGGAACAGAAACCTGCGGAAACAGCTGGTCCTGTTTCTACGATCAACCGTATGAAGGAAGAGGCAGAACATGAAAAGGATGTTCTTTCCAAAACATTTTTTACCTGGGAAGAAATGGCCACTATCACGCTGCTGGGGGATATTATTATTCCCAAGGATGAAGTCAGCGGCAGCGCCTCAGATGCGAAAGTACCCGATTTTATAGAATTTATCGTAAAGGACATGCCAGAGCACCAGGTCCCTATGCGGGGTGGCCTTCGTTGGCTTGATCTTCAATGCCTGAACAGGTTTGGGCAACCCTTCACTCATTGCAGCCAATCGCAGCAAATGGAGATGGTGGATGAAATTGCCTGGCCCAAAAAAGCAAAGCCGGGTATGGCACAGGGAGTGGCTTTCTTTAATTTAATGCGGAATCTAACCGCAACCGGTTTTTATACCTCCGAGATCGGAGGAAAGGATGTCGGATATATCGGAAATGTACCGAATCAATGGAACGGAGTTCCGGATGATGTCCTGAAAAAATATAAAATGGCTTATACAGAAAAGGAACTAAAAGAATGCGTCAGTTTTTCCTGAGTTTTTAAACGTATTTGTCTATTAAATAGCAAGCTCCAGGTCATTTTATAGTTTATAGCTATAAACAGGCCTGGAGCTTGTACGTTAAAAGTGATTGCGATTTTTAATTCTCGATAGGCCGGTAATAATACCCTTCTTCACTTAATATATGACTGTTGGACACAAAACTAAGCAGGGATTGTTTTACCATGGTAGCAGCCTCTTGCTGGTACCGTATGCCTACCTCAGGGGTTTTCATGGCAAACTGCCAGCTTTGTATCTTAAGAAGGGCTATCCTGCTCTCCTGCATTAAATAATTCTCCGATCGACGGAATTCTTCTGCCAAATGGACCTGGTTGTTCCTGATGTGAGGAATCATAGGGATTAGTATTAGATTTCAAATAGAATATTGGAAACGAACAAAGAAAAAACGGGATTTCCTTTGCGAAATTGTGTTTTATATACCCTATTCCTCTCCTTGGAATTATCCTTCCCAAAAGGGGAAGCCACTTGCCGCTCACCATTTTATGGGTGGTTGATTATAAACGTTTTACGAATTGGCATTCCATTAGATAACTAGTATGTACAAAACAAGAAAAATAAAAAAGAATACTAAAAGATATTTTCCTTACAACAACTTGACGGCCATCAATTAGTTAAAAAGGTTTTAGTTTTACGCTTACAGGTTCATCTGCAAAAAATCCTCTCCATTTCCGGAGAGGATTTTTTGCGTCGGGGCTAATTGTGAAATTTTCGCCCCGACGCAAAAAACCATGTGCGTGGCGACAAAGGGGCATTTGCCCCTTTGTAATCCCCTTTCTTAAATCCACTAATTATTTTAAGATTATTTCCCCCTATTACCGGATCAGAAAAGTGGTTCCCTTTTGAAAGAATTTTTTCCCGGAATCGTGGTCGGTATACTGAAGTGTCCAAACATAGGTCCCTGACGGCTGCAGGCGGCCATTCATCGTCCCGTCCCACCTGTTGTTCCAGTTCTTCGTTTCAAAGATCAATTGTCCCAGCCGGTTATAAACGAGGAACTGAAGGTTATCGGCTTTTAACGCATTCAGCGGATAGAGATAATCGTTAAGCCCGTCTCCGTTGGGAGTAAAGGCTGAGGGGACAGCGATATAACAGGATTTCAGCACGTCAACGTATTGTACTGCGGTATCTTTGCATCCAAACTTATTTTCGATAACCAGACTGACGGGATATTTTGTTTCCGCACCCGTCTGGCCAAAATGATGGTCCTGTGGAGTCTGATCAGCGCTTCCGGACCCATCTCCGAAATCCCATGTCCAGGTAGTAATAATGCCGGTGCTGTTGTTCATAAAGGTGACCGGGTCCTTTGGACAAACCATATTAGGTGCTTCAAAAGCAGCGGAAATCCCATTATCCAGTAGTATCGTCTCCGAAGCCGTATCGTTGCAAAAGCCATTCGAAACGATCAGCCGGATTGTCTTGGTCCCAAAGACCGGATAAATATGCCTTTGATTCTGGGTATTACTGGTTTCCAGTCCATCGAAAGTCCAAATCCATTGATTGACCCCATTCTTTGAAGGATAGCTCAGTACCACTGTATCGGATTCACAACCCCAGAGGATCTGCTCATCGAATAGTGCCGATACGGTGTCTTTCATAGTAAATGGCAGGGATGCCGGTAAAAGAGTTTCCTGACCGCATTCATCGATCAGGGTATTGCCGTCATTCCCTTTAGCCAGGTTGATCCGGTAATCCCCCCCATTCGTAATGGGACCGGCTAACTTCACCTGCACAAGGTAACTTAGGCCCTTTGCGTCACAGGATCCAACAGCGCCGGTAATGGTGACAGGAGAGGGCCCTGAAATAATAAAATCACTTCCGTCCGGAGCGATAGAACGGCAAAGGATTCTTTTGCGGAATACCAGTTCCAGCAAATCGGTGCCGCAGCCAGGAATTTTTAATGAATCCATCGGGGTGGGCCGGGCAAGGGCAAAAGTAAAAGGTACTGAAGACCCAACCGGGATGTTCGTTCCGCAATTATCCAACAGGGTATTCTGATCCGATCCATTCCGCGCAATCAATTGATAGCCGCCCGGAGGTAAAGGGCCGCTAAGCGTCAAAAGAACCGTGTCCATATCAAACCCCGCGCTACAGCTGTTACCTTCAGCGGCGGTAACCGTGACAGATGCCGGAGAGACGGTAAAATCACTTCCGTTTGCCGCCAAGCTTCCACATTTCATTTTTTTATTGAGCACTACAAGGACCTCGCTGCCATCGCACCCGGCCTGAGCCTTTACCAGTTCAGGCGGGGTCGGGTCGGTTATATTGGCCGTCCCGCCGTCAAAGGAAAGTGAGTAACCGCTTTGTGTTGGCGTAAAATGACTGATCAGCAACAGATAATTATGACCTTTAATCAGGGTAGGATATGAATTCATATTGGGATAAGCATAACCACCACAATTGACAGACCCCTGATTACCGGAAGAGGTACCAGTACTGCCGGAGACCGCGGACCAGTTTGCACTTACAAATAAAGAAGCATCGGTAAAGACATCACCCGGGATATGTCCTGTGACATCGAATATTTGCCAGTCGTAATCGTCCGCTAAGGTATTGGGGGTGATCAGCAAACCAAGGGTGCCACTCCCGAAGCAGGTAAATTTATACCAGAAAGGGTTTACGTTGGTATACCCGCCTCCGCAGCCTGGCACAGGCACATTGGTATTACCGCATTGGGGCACATCATCCTGTTTGAAGGAAGTAAGTCCACAAACAGGAAAAGCTGTTTGTGGATTTTGTCCAAGGACCGTACAATTTGATTGTGCGGAAACCATACCTGAACATAAAACGATCAGCCCAAAAAAAATAAGCAGTTTTTTTGCCATCAGCAGGTATAAAGTTAAATTACAGGACGGAGGGATTAACCATATCGTTGCTTCCCTTGTATTAATTAGTATCAGTTTATACTAATAGTACCAGTTTGTACTAATTAATTATCCGGATAATTAATTATTTAGTTGAATATCTGGTTGAAATTCAGAAAAACATTTATATTTAAGGGAATCGGTTCCTTTTACTTCGTAACAAAGCCATAATAAAGCAAGGATCGGTCCATTTCGGGAAAAAGTTTCCGGAAATGGGAGATAAAACAGGGGGATAAATTATAAAAAATATTGATATTCAATTGATTATTCCATTGGCATACAATTGGTTCATACTATATAGTTACCTGAATTACAAACCCTTAACCTTCAAATTTGCAACCCCTGGACTCTTTTTTCGGACATACTTTAACCGTTAAGGCCAAGAAAAGCTTATCATAAAGCATGTTCTTCTCATTCAAATTTGCGGGTTTGAAAACAATCCTTTCGACTGAAGCGAAGGGATTTTTTCATTTTATAGAGATCCTATACTAATACATAGTAAATTTTTGATTTTTTCCCCCTATTTTTGCCCTCCTTTGAAAATTCTGTTTAAGAACAACAACTTATGGACAAATTGATTTATCTGGTTCCCGTAATGGGCGCCATCGGACTGCTTTACACATTTATCAAGTATGCCTGGGTATCCAAACAAGATGCCGGCAACGAGCGTATGCAGGAGATTAGCCGTTATATAGCAGAAGGAGCAATGGCTTTTCTAAAGGCAGAGTGGAAAATACTTTCCTATTTTGTGGTCCTGGCAGCGATCCTGCTGGCCGTCATGGGTTATAGTAACCCCGATTCACACTGGTCGATCGCTCTTGCTTTTATTTTCGGTGCTATTCTCAGTGCAACAGCAGGTTATATAGGTATGCGCAGTGCCACCAAGGCAAATGTCCGTACTGCCCAGGCAGCCCGGACGAGTCTTAGTAAAGCCTTAACCGTCTCTTTCACTGGTGGTTCCGTTATGGGATTAGGTGTAGCGGGTCTGGCTGTTATGGGATTGGGAGGTTTGTTCATCATTCTGAAAGCCGTATTTGCTCCGGGAGATGCCGCTATTGATTCGGAAGGAATGAAAAGGACCATCGAAGTGCTTACCGGCTTTTCGCTGGGAGCAGAATCAATTGCCTTATTCGCCCGTGTTGGTGGTGGTATTTATACAAAAGCAGCAGATGTAGGGGCTGATCTGGTTGGAAAGGTTGAAGCAGGTATCCCTGAAGACGATCCCCGTAACCCGGCAACCATTGCCGATAACGTAGGAGATAATGTAGGGGATGTGGCCGGAATGGGCGCTGATCTTTTCGGTTCCTATGTGGCCACCGTTCTGGCGACTATGGTACTTGGCCAGGAGACGATCTCCGATTCGACCGATAAATTTGCCGGTATGGCACCGGTCCTGCTTCCCATGATCATTGCCGGTGTTGGAATCCTTTTTTCAATCGTTGGAACTTTGTTTGTCCGCATTAACGATTCGACAGGTATCAATACACATACCGTACAGAAAGCTCTGAACATGGGCAACTGGGGGTCAATTGTCCTGACGGCTCTTGCCTGTATAGGTTTAGTCTATTATATCCTGCCCGATACCATGTCCCTCCGCGGCCTTGAATTCACCAAATGGGGTGTACTGGGGGCTATTGGCGTAGGTCTTTTGGTAGGAACCCTGATGAGTATCATCACGGAATATTATACGGCCATGGGCAAACGCCCGGTATTGAGCATTATCCGTCAATCGGCTACCGGCCACGCAACGAATGTGATCGGAGGTCTTGCTGTCGGAATGGAATCTACTTTTCTGCCGATCCTCGTACTTGCCGGAGGTATTCTCGGTTCTTTTGAATGTGCAGGTCTTTACGGGGTTGCGATTGCAGCAGCCGGGATGATGGCCACCACGGCCATGCAACTGGCGATCGATGCATTCGGACCTATCGCTGATAATGCAGGTGGAATCGCAGAAATGAGCGAATTACCCAAAGAAGTCCGTGAAAAGACAGACGTCCTCGATGCAGTGGGAAATACTACGGCAGCAGCTGGTAAAGGATTTGCCATCGCCTCGGCCGCCCTTACCTCACTTGCCCTTTTCGCAGCTTTTGTAGGTGTAGCCGGCATTCAGGGTATCGATATTTATAAAGCAAAAGTCCTGGCCTGCCTTTTCGTGGGAGGCATGATCCCTTTCATTTTCTCCTCCCTTGCCATCCGCGCGGTAGGTGAAGCAGCCATGGCCATGGTGGAAGAAGTAAGACGCCAGTTTCGTACCATTCCGGGTATCATGGAAGGTACGGGCAAACCTGAATACGATAAATGCGTGGCCATCTCCACCCAGGCTTCCATAAAGAAAATGATGTTGCCGGGTGCCATTACGATCATATCTCCCCTCATCATCGGATTCCTTTTGGGTCCTGAAGCTTTGGGTGGTTTCTTAGCTGGTGCTACTGTTTGCGGTGTGTTGATGGGGATGTTCCAGAACAATGCCGGAGGCGCCTGGGACAATGCAAAAAAATCTTTTGAAAAAGGTGTCGAGATTAATGGAGAGATCTATTATAAAAAATCAGAACCGCACAAGGCATCCGTAACCGGAGACACCGTAGGTGACCCGTTCAAGGATACTTCAGGACCTTCGATGAATATTCTGATCAAACTGATGTCTATCGTTTCCCTGGTTATCGCCCCAACCCTGGCCTCTGTTTTTCATACCAGAGATCAGGTGAACATTTCTCCTAAAAAGTTGGAAAAGAGTGTAGTAATTGTCAAACAGGATACAAAAGAAATGATAGCCTTACCAGCGGATAAAAACTAAGCAAATTTTAACAAAATAAAATTTTCTGATCTCATCTGAGTCTTTATCTTTACGGTACAAATTTTAACACTAATCAGATCCAAATACCAAAAGTCCCGGTGTTTCTACATCGGGGCTTTTTCATGTTTACACCTTCCCGGAGATCGGCACCTTCCATTCTGCGGCCTTGTCTGACCCTAATCTGATTTACCGATAAAAGGCTACCTTGTGAAAAAGCTTGTCAAACGATGCCTCCCGCAGTATTATATTATGCGATTCCAGGTTTTGTGATCCTGCTTCTTGCCGAGGCCTGGTTTTCCTACCGGGAGAATAAACAACTTTACGAATTAAAAGATACCTTCAGCAGTATTGCCCTGGGTTTGGGCAATCTGGCTTCCGGATTACTGACAAAAGCACTGATCTTCGGTATTTACAGTGTAATCTATCGATATCGTTTCTTCACGCTGGATGGTTCCCAATGGTGGCATTGGGCGATGGCATTTTTTGCAGATGACCTCTCCTATTATTGGTTCCATCGCTCCAGTCATCATATCAATTGGTTTTGGGCATCCCACGTCGTACATCATTCTTCCCAAAGATATAACCTGGCGGCAGCCTTACGACAAACCTGGACGGGTAACCTCACGGGGGCATTTCTATTCTGGTGCTGGATGCCACTCGTCGGTTTCCACCCCATTATTGTTCTGATGATGCAATCTTTCAGCCTGATTTACCAGTTCTGGATCCATACGGAGACCATCCAACGTCTTCCCAATACAATAGAGTTCATCTTTAATACTCCTTCCCATCACCGTGTGCATCATGGCACCAATCTGAAATACCTGGATAAGAATCATGCCGGGGTCCTGATCATATGGGACAGGTTTTTTGGCACTTTCAAACAGGAGGAGGAAAGACCTGCTTATGGCCTGACCCGTAATATAGGAACCTTCAATCCGGTGATCGTGGCTTTTAAGACCTGGTCGGAATTATTCCGGAAAGTCCGGAAATCCGGTTCCATAAAAAGTGGGGTTAATTACTTTATCCGGCCTCCAGGCTGGAGTCATGACGGAAGTACCCGAACAGCCAAAGAAATGATACGAGAATATAATCGCACGCATCCCGATACCCCCATCCCTTAAATTTCAATTACCTTTGACTGTTTTTTAACATTCATTTACGAAAAATATCGTAAATTGACTTCAAATGCATTTTATGTCGACTAAGTATATCAAACCAACCGAAAGCGAATTGGAGATCCTCCAGGTTCTTTGGGAAAAAGACCTGGCCAGCGTCCGGGAGGTGCATGAAGACCTGGCAAAAATCAAGGATGTGGGCTATACCACCACGCTGAAGCTGATGCAGATCATGCATGAAAAAGGATTGGTAAAAAGGGATGACAGTTTTAAATCGCATATTTACCAGGCTGCGGTTACCAAGGAAAAAACCCAAAAACATTTATTGGGCAAAATGATCAATACCTTATTTGGAGGATCTTCCACTGAGTTGGTCATCCAGGCCCTGGGGAATCATAAAGCGTCTCCGGAGGAACTGGAAGAGATCCAGCAATTATTAAATAACCTGAAAAATCAATAGGCATGCACCTGTTTACCCAATCTCCTTTATTGAAGGCGCTGGGATGGTCATTATTGAATAGCCTCTGGCAAATGGCCGGGTTATGGTTTTTGTATGGTTTGCTGTCATTGGTTTTTTCAAAAGCGACCGCTAATGCCCGTCATGGACTCGCTCTTCTTTTATTAGGGATGGGTACTTTTTTATCCGGATACACTTTTATTTCCGCTTATTTTTTCCCGGAGAAATCCGGTACTTTTTTTTTAGGATTGGCTTCGGAGGCATCCCAATGGCAAAACATTCAACAATTTCTCCGGGATGGACTGCCTTATCTCTCCTCTTTATACCTGCTGGTATTGACCGTTCTGTTTATCCGGTTTTTCCGGAATTATATTCAATCCAGCCGGCTACATGGAGTATCAGTTTCGAAGGCTCCTCCGGAACTCCGGGTTTTCATCGAAAGAACAAGCCTTGCACTCGGCATTGGAAAAAACGTAAAAATCTGGCTTTCTTCCCTGGTTACCAGCCCGGTGACCCATGGATTCCTGAAGCCGGTAATTCTTCTTCCCCTGGCTATGGCCGGGAATCTCAATCTTCAGCAGACAGAGGCGATTCTTTTGCATGAACTCGCTCATATCAAACGTCATGATTATTTGCTGAATGTGTGGCTTGGTTTCGTTGAACTATTTTTCTTTTTTAACCCGTTTTCCCTTTTGTTGATCAGGAATATAAAAAGAGAAAGGGAGCATTGCTGCGATGACCTGGTATTGCAATTCAATTATGATCCTCACGCTTATGCCACGGCCTTACTATCTCTGGCAAAAAACGACAAGGAACGGCAACCTCAGTTAGCCTTGGCAGCATCCGGAAATAACGACCGGCTTTTATTAAAAAGGGTGAAAAGAATTCTCAAACAAAAGGAGACTCCCTCCTACTACTTTGGCGCAAACAGGGTAATATCAGGGATCCTGGTTCTGGCTTCCGCATTTTTTTACCTGTCAGGATCATCAGATCCTGTTCCGGTTTCCGGACCTTTCTCCACCCCATCTGTTTCATCACTACCATCTGATAGGTCAGTTCAATTCGTTCCTTCGATTCCTTCGGTTCCAGGCTCCATCGTTTCTCAGTCTAAGGAAGAGGATTTGCTTTCGCCCTTCCTGATTTACCGGCTGTCAGGATCAGGTGAGGTGAAAATTCAGAGCGCAATTGTCTTGCGACAAAATACGCTCCTCCGGGAAAACAGGAAGGAAAGAAAACCGGCAATAATTGATTCAGACAAAGATGTAGCTAAAGAGAGAACACCATCGGAATGGAGTGATCAAATTCCGGCCGTTGAAGAGATTGTTGGGGAAGAATCCGAAAGTGATCAGGGAACCGGTACCTTCGCCTCCGCCATCCAGCCTGATGAGAGAGAATTTACCTTGAGGTCGGTCGGTGACGTTGCTGCATCCAGCCCTTCGAACATCTATGTGACTGAGGCCCCGGAAGCTCCGGAAAATCGTCAGCCATTCGTGCCAGCCACCAATTTCACCTTCCGTTTTAACCAGGACACCATCCAGCCCGACGGGAGGCAGTTGGTCTATCTGCAAAAATCAGCCGCCCGTGAAGTCGGGTTGGCCATTAAGAATATGCAGTTGACCATCCAAAGGCAATTGAAGATCATCCAGGCATTACCTTCCCAGCAATCTTTACCATACTCTACAGAAAAGGCCTCCGGCATTTCCCTTCAAAAGGCTAAAGAACAGGTCCGGATTCAAATACGGATCCTGGAAGAACAATTGAAATTACAACAGGAGTTTTTGCTGAAGCAGCAGGAATTGGAGAGAAAACTGGAAAAGACCGGCAAAAGGCTGACCATTGTTGTGATCTAAGAGAATTGCCTTTACTCACCACACATTTTTAGGGCACCAATCACCATATTTATTACCGATCAGGAAACCGATGACGATCTCATGCGTTCCCTTACTGACCGTATTGAGCTTGGAAGTAGTTAGATCATAAGAATACCCGATGTTCAGGGTATTGGATATATTCAGACCTACCATAGCTGAAAAACCGTCATAAGTCCGGATGCCTGTTCCGATCCATAGGAGGTCCCGGTATTGCAGTTTTGCATTAAAATCAAACTGAACCGGCAAAGGGTCTACATATTTAACCATAACGGAAGGAATAAAATTATAGTCCTCATCCAGTAAGAACCGGTATCCGGCCTGCGCAAAGAGATGGGGAACCAATCTGCCCGGTTGTAAAGCCACTTCCCTTTCTGTAAATGAAATCTTTTGCGGAATGATCTGTTGTGCGGATAATCCGATAAAATAATCTGCCGAATACAACCAAAGCCCGGCATTAAAATCAGGTTTGATCTTATTGATCTCTCCGCTGGAATAGACAGCCGGATCGACGGGAACATCAAAAAACAATTTACTTCTGTCCAGGCCGAGGTCGCTGATTCCCGCTGCGAATCCCAAGGCCAAAGTGGTACGGGCAGTAAGACCCAGATGGTAAGCAAATGTCCCGTAAGCGGAAAACCTGTTGAGTGGTCCGGTCCTGTCGTTCAGGATGGTGAGGCCGATACCGGAATGCGGCTTGGCAGCCATATAGTCTTCCCAATAATATTTGCCCCTCGGATTTTGCCCGGGTTTGTGGAAAGAGGTAGCAGTTTCCCGGTCATCTTTCTTGCCCAGGGGACCTTGTATGGTAAGATAAGTAGTTATGGGGGCATCCTGCAGACCGACCCATTGATGACGATGACTAACCTTAACATCGGTGTAATTCTCGATTCCCGTCAGGGCCGGATTGAGAATATAATTATTGAGGATATACTGGGTATACTGAGGTTTTTGCTGAGCCTGTAACAGGATGCACCAAAATAAACCGGCAACGACCGAAAGACCTCTCTTCACTAAAAAAATTTCCATCAGGCTGTATTAAGAATCGGGGCAGATCCAACAGGTGATCCGGTAGAATATTGAATGGTCGAAAGGTGATCCTGTAATTTATGCAATTACCCTTGTATTAAGAATATGGGGGCTCTTTTTCCCTCGCAAAATAAAAGATCCAGAATAGAAAGGTTGGGCAGAAAACCAATCCTTTCTTCAAATACCTGGCGATACCGTATAGACGAATTCCAACCAATCCGGTTTTTTGGAAGAATTTTCCCCCGAAGGTCCGTCCAATTTTCCGGATCAAAATTTTCCTGCCAGGTATCCGTCAGGGAAAAAGGAAGAGGCATCCGGAGGGATTTCAGTGACCATTCCCAACAGGCAATATTCCAATCTACCAAAAATGTAAAAGGCTTCCTATAGAGTTCTTCCAGTTCATCCCGGTAATATTCGAACCAGGGAGAGCGGTTATAACAGGATACGATCGTCTTCCAATGCTGCCCCTGCCAGGGCAATGAACCGGCAATTTTGACATCCCGTATCAGGGTCCTCTGATCCCTTCCCTGAACCAAAGGAATGCTCAAATTGATCAAGCCTTCAGCGCCGGCGACCTGGCACCTGTTACGAAAACTCATTTTTTGATGGTGCTCATATTGTTCAAATACAAGATTTGAAAATTTATTTAAACCTTTGTATAAGATAATCGATGGAAAATACTGTAAATCAATTATTAAGTTCATAAACTATCATCTTGTGTCCAAACTGTTTTCCCTTACCCGGAAATTAGAACCTGGAATTCGTTTTTAGGGTTATTTTATATATAATTAAATATAAAATAAACATAAATAAGTAATTGAAAAACAATTAATTATTTATAAATTATAATACTACGCAAATTAGTACTTTGAATTCTATTTTTTCTGCAGTCACAATCAATCAAAAGCCAATAATTTTAGCAGGAAAACTTAAAAATACAAAATCCTCTGGAGGGTATAAAAATTAAAATCCCAGCTTTAGGCAGGGAAAAATGAAGAGGGCTTAAACGGAGAGATAAATGGATCTGGAGAGGATCAATATAGAAGAGGGGACCTCCCACCCTGTCAAAACTGCAGGTTAAATTTAACATCACTGGCTTCCTTTATATTTCTCAAATAGCTGCAGATTGGGATAGAGACATGGGTTTAATTCCCATGCCGGTACAGATGGGGATTCTCAAGGAGCCTTGTCCCTTGGGCGCTACGCATTAGATTTTTGGGTCCACGGGAGATTTTTGGGTCCACGGGAGATTTTTCTCCGGCAAACTTCATGGGGCAAAAAAATGGACCACAGGTCCATTCGCCGGATAGGCGCATCATTAGATTTTTTTGGCGCGGGGTTATTTTTCTCCGAAAAACCCCGCGCCAAAAAAAGGCAGCCAATTCCAGGAAACCAGGAGTTACCTGATTTTAAGTATCTTATTCAATCTTATTCATTCAAGGCAAGTTGCTGTGAATTTAATTCCTCCAGCTTCTTCTTTCCATAAGCCAGCCTGGTGATCACGACAAACAATACCGGCACGATAAAGATGGCCAGTAAGGTAGCAGATAACATACCGCCAAAAACCGTCCATCCGATCGTATTACGTGCCACCGCACCTGCACCGGTCGCAAAAGCCAGCGGCAGCACTCCCAGGATAAAGGCGAGAGAAGTCATGATAATAGGCCGCAAACGCAATTTAACCGCCTCCAGGGTGGCTGCAACAACCGGCACGCCACGATCCACCCTTTCTTTGGCAAACTCCACGATCAGAATGGCATTTTTTGCCGCCAGCCCTATCAGGGTAATGAGCCCCACCTGTGCGTATACATTATTGGTAAGCCGGGGGATGAAAGTTAGGGTAAGAATGGCGCCGAACATTCCGATCGGTACAGCCAGCAGGACCGAAAAGGGTACGGACCAGCTCTCGTACAAGGCCGAAAGGAAAAGGAATACGAAAAGTATGGATAGGGCAAAAATATAAACGGTACTGGAACCGGACTCGATCTCCTGTTTACTTAAACCAGCGAATTCATAACCATACCCTTCGGGCAGGACCCTGGCTGCGACCTCCTTGAGAGCCTGAATGGCCTGGCCGCTACTAAAGCCAGGCTTGGCGCCTCCGTTGATCTCGGCCGTCCTGAAGATATTAAAATGAGAGATCAGAGGAGCGCTTTCCGTCAATTTATAACTGACCACCGTACTAAGGGGGATCATGTCTCCGCCGCTATTCCTGACCTGGAATTTTCCGATATCAGTTATATCCGCCCTATAAATGGTATCCGCCTGAGCCACCACATGAAAGTTCCTGCCATAGATGGTAAAGTCATTGATATAGCTGCTCCCCAGATACATCTGCATGGTATTATACACATCGGCCAGGGAAACGCCCAGTTTTTTGCATTTATCCCTGTCCACCGTTACCTGGTAGCTGGGTGTATGCGCGGTAAAAAAGGTAAATGCCTGTCCGATCTCCGGCCTTTTGTTCAACTCCGATACAAAATTCCGGACTACTCTTTCAAAAGTAGGCAGGTCGTCATTACTTTGCCTTTGCTCCAGTTCGAAACTGAATCCTCCGGTTTGACCGAGACCCGGAATGGCCGGCGGAGAGATAACCACCGTATTGGCTTCTTTTAATACAGAAAGGCGTTTGCGCAATTCACCCATCATCCCGTCCAGCTGTAAAGCTTTATCTTTTCGTTCATCCCAGGGTTTGAGCTGACAAAAGATGGTCCCGCTATTGGATTTTGTAGCGAAAGTAACGACGTTCAAACCTCCGAGAGCAGCATAATGAGCAATCCCCGGAACACTATCCAGTATCTTCATCATACTGTCCAGGATCAACAGGCTTCGGGCAGTGGAACTGGCCTCCGGAATTTCATAGGTAACATATACCCGTCCCTCATCTTCTGTCGGGATAAAAGCCGAAGGTTTGTTCCTAAACAGGAAGATGGTTCCCATAATTATACAAACGAGTAGTACCAGGGCATAAGGTGCTTTCTTTATCCAGCCCCTTACATTGGCGGTATACCGTAGGGATAATCGCCTGAACCATTCGTTAAAATGAAAGAAGAATTTATTCAACCCTCTTGAATTTTTATCCAGGTGCTGAGGTTTGAGCAGCAGCGTACATAAGGCAGGTGTAAGGGATAAGGCTACAAAGGCGGACAGTAGCACGGAAATTGCGATTGTAATGGCGAATTGCTGATACAATCTTCCGGTAATACCCGGAATAAATCCAACCGGCACGAATACCGCCGCAAGAATCAGGGCGATAGCCACCACCGGACCGGAGATATCTTTCATGGCCCTTGTAGTAGCTTCTTTTGCGGACAATCCTTCTTCATCTATATAATGCTGCACGGCTTCCACCACCACAATGGCATCATCGACTACGATACCGATGGCGAGTACCAGGCCGAACATGGTAAGCGTATTGATCGTAAATCCCAATGGAATGAATAAAATAAAGGCCCCTATGAGCGAAACCGGGATGGCCAGGACAGGGATCAGGGTCGCTCTCCAGCTTTGCAGGAAAAGGAAAACCACCAATACCACCAGCCCCAGAGCTTCCAGTAAGGTATCCATTACCTCGCTGATAGATACACGCACAACAGAGACGGATTCGAACGGAACGACATAATCGACTCCTTTGGGGAAATAGCTTTTTAAAGCGTCCATTGCCTTAAATACTCCGTCGGCCGTAGCCAACGCATTACTACCCGGAGCCTGGTAAACCAATAAATAGGAAGACCTTTTGCCATCTACAAAGGAATTGCTGGAATAACTGAATTTCCCAAGTTGTACCCTGGCCACATCTTTAAGATACACGATAGAGCCGTTCTGAGGATTGGACCGGATCACGATATTTTCGAAATCTTTTTCAGTGCTGAGGCGACTATTCGTGAAAACGGTGTATTCAAAGGAAGCCGATGGGCTTTGGGGAGGAACCCCAACTGTACCTGCAGCGATCTGCAGATTCTGCTCCTGGATAGCGCTGGTCACATCGTTGGAATTAAGCCCCAACTGAGCAAGTCTGTCTGTTTTCAGCCAGATGCGCATACTAAAATCATCGGCCCGGGTAAAAACATCACCGACTCCCGGAACCCGTAATAGGGCATCCCGTACAAATATGTTCGTATAATTATCCAGGAAAGGAACACCATGTGAGGCATCGGGAGAATAAATGGCCACCAGCATCAATATACTGGGATTACGTTTGCGGGTAATGATACCAAGATTTTTTACCACGTTGGGAAGCGGAGGGGTTGCGATCCCTACCCTGTTCTGAATATCCAATGCGGCAATATCCACGTTGGTACCCACATTCAGGGTAACGGTGATGGTGGATTGCCCGTTGCTCGTACTGTTACTTTGCATATAGGCCATTCCCGGAACCCCATTGATCTGTGTTTCGATCGGAGTGGTCACTGTCTGCTCGACGGTCTGGGCATCTGCCCCGGTAAAACTACTGGTGACCTGGACGGTTGCCGGCGTGATATCCGGGTATTGGCTGATTGGCAGATTCAGAATAGCCAGCCCTCCTACCAACAAAAGAACAAGTGAGATTACGATGGCCGTTACCGGCCTTTTTATAAAAGTATCTGCGATCATAGCTTATCTGTTGTCTGTTATCTATTCTCTGATCTTATGAATAATATTTTCTCTGAAGACTTATTTTCCCTGGGGTGCATTGCCGGATGCAGGTTTCCCACCGGGAGGAGCAAGTTGAACGGTCGAGCTGTCCCTCAGTTTCTGAACGCCTTCCGTAACTACCTGTTCGCCTTCTTTTAATCCATCCCTGATGACGACCTTATCATTTACCCTTACTCCCACAGCTACCTTTCGCTGGGAAACCTTTTCTCCGTTCAGCACAAAAACAAAAAACTCACCCATCTGCTCAACCACCGCTTTGTAGGGGATTAGCAGACTGCCGACCGCCCCCCTGTTTTGTACCCGGACATTACCGGTGATACCGGGCCTGAGTATATGGACCGGATTGGGAAACACCAGCCTCGCTTTGATGGTTCCGGTCTGCGGATCAACTGCCCGGTCCAGCAATACAATATGGCCGGGATTGGGGTAAACGGATCCATCCGGTAAAACAAGCATAAAAGTGGAATCATGATTGGATGCTCCATTTTTCAATAATTCGGAGAACCGGGAAATCAATTTTTCATCTACAGCCAGGTCCACGGCTAAGGGATCATCGGAAGAAATCGAATTCAGAAGGGTTTGCTGATAAACAGCTGTTCCCAGTTTTACCTGCGATATGCCGATCGTTCCGTCAAACGGAGCCGAAATATGTGAATATTTCAAATTGGTTTGTACGCTGGCGACATTAGCCTGTGCCGCATCCACCTGTCTTTTGGAACTTTCGAGATCTGCCAGGGCATGATCCAAAGTCTGCCGCGCGATAGCGTCCTTTTGAGAAAGCTCCGTATACCGGTCGGCGTCCTGTTGCGACTTAGCCAGATTGGCCTTGGCAACATTCAGATTCGCAATGGAAGATTCATAAGCTGCTTTATATTGCTGCTGATCTATTTCATATAACGGAGCTCCTTTTCTGACATGCTGACCATCCTGAAAAAATATTTTTGTGATATTACCCGATACCTGGGGTTTTATATCCACCTGGTTTAACGCATTCACCGTTGCGGGGTATACGTCATAATAGGTTGCGTTCCCGGGAGCCACGGTATAAACAGAGACCGCAACAGGGGGGACAGCTACAGGTCCCGCAGGTTTTTTATTGCCACAAGCCATTAATCCGGATAGCATGATCATTAATCCAGTCCAACGTGTAATGTTTTCCATATTAAAACGAGAGTTTATTTGCTTAGTTAATTTTTTAATTCATTTTAAGACACCAGGCTTCAATATACCAGGATTAATATTCCAGACTTCAATAGACCAGACCTCAATATACCAGGCTTCCCAGGGCTTTCTGAACATCCAGTTTATTGCTCAATACCTGGAATAAAGCATTGCTGTAATTGGTTTGCGCTGTCCGCAGATCCGTTTCGGCGCTGATCAACTCCAGGTAAGTCTTTATCCCTGACTTGTATTGCAGTTCGATTGTATTGAATACGTCTCTGGCCAGTTCCAGGTTTTCCCGCAGTACGTAATAATCGTTGAGATACCCTTTATAGGTCGCCAATGCCTGTGCATATTGACTGGTAATGGACTGCTGAAGATTTACCAGATCCCAGTCCACCCGCGTTACCTGCAATTCAGCAATCCGTATATTCTGGGTTCTTTTGGTTCCCTGGAAAATTGGGAAACTCAATTGTAGACCCGCATAAGATTGGGGGAAATCCTGGCTGTACAGCTTGGAGAACTGGTTATTCAGAAAATTGAGATTATAGGCCCCCACGGCAGATATCGTTGGAATATAACTCCATTTGTTATATTTCAGATTGGCTTCCTGCAGCCGTTTTTGCGTCAGCAAATATTGATATTCGATCCTTTTGGTATAATCGACCGTCTCCATAGTATCTATCAATATCTCCTTTTCCATCCTGATGCTGTCATATTCCAGGGTGACCATGTTTTTTCCCTGGTAGCCCATTAATTCTTTCAGGACAGCATATCTGGCCTTCAGTGCCTCTTCGTTTGTTTTCTTTTCCGCCTTTGAATTATTCAAGGCAATAGTTGCTCTTTTATAGTCTGTTTTATCGACCAGTCCGCCCTGGTATTGGTTATAGGCGTCTTTTAAATTGCGTTCCAGCCGAACGATATCATCCGCCAATACCGCAATCTGTTCCTGGGTAAGCAGGACGTTGTAGAAAGCCTTGCTGACATTCACGGCAACATCGATCTTATCAGTCGCCGTTGTTTGTCTGATCTGTTTACGGATATCGCCTTTTGTCTGGCTGGCCAACAGAACCTCCCTGTTAAAAATATTTTGGGTAAGTCCAAGACCTGCCGCAGATACATTCTTGGTTCCGGTTGGTACATAAGTACCATTAAAATAACCGGTTGCCAGCTGAAAATTATACTGAAAATTGTAATTCAGATCAATCTGGGGATACCAATCCGCCAGTTTGCTTTTGATCTGCCTCTCTGTTATTTGTTCATCCAGGAGAGCCTGCTGAACCAGGGGATAATGCTGCAAAGCATATTGGACGCATGCTTCCAGGGTTACATTCGATAATAAGGTATCGGACGGTTTTTGAGCATCTGCCTGAAAGGAAAATTGAATCAATCCACTGCAGACGAATACTACGTAAAATAATTTCTTCATAATTGGAATACTATAGATAAATGGGAAAGCTATAGGTCATTAAATGCTAACAGATCATAAATCTTCAAAAGAACTATACAACTTCCTGAGAAGTTAAAAGGTTTAGTAGTCTGGGTGCGAATACTCAAAAAAAATCATGGTCAGGAAGATTAGGTATTAGGGGTCGGCAAAAATCGCCAAAAAATCGGGATGCGGATAACCGTTGGCATAATAGATGGCCGGAAAACAGGTAAGTATTGCAAATATAATACGCATTAGGTTAGGTCCTCTCAAAGAGCAAAATTAAACAAACGTTTGAATTAAACAAACGTTTAATCAATTTTTAATCCCATAACTTTTGGTGAGGGACGCGTAAAAAATTGATTTTTATTTATTTGCCAGTTATCAGCGAAATTTTTTCCCCCATCTCCCGTTTAATCCGCGGGTTAGGCTGATCATTTAAAACGGGATATCGCCGTTCATGCTGATCATCTGTTTCCGATCATCCGTTTCCGCTTTTATCGGATCTGGCCGATCATTTATATTTGATGACTAATTCAAAACTAATGTCAATCCATACCATTTTAGGAGCAGGTGGAGTAATCGCTGACGGACTTGCTGCAGAACTTATTAAATATAAAGAATCCGTTAGACTCGTCTCCCGTAACCCCCGTCCTCAGGAAGGAGCAACTATCTTCGCTGCTGATATTACCAATCCCGGCCAGGCACTGGAGGCAATCAAGGATTCGGCTGTCGTTTACCTGTGTATTGGGTTAAAATATGATTTTTCCATATGGAGGCAACAATGGCCCCTGATCATGACCAATGTTATTGAAGCCTGCAAACAAACGGGGGCCAAACTACTTTTCTTCGATAATGTTTATATGTATGGCCAAGTTAATGGGGCCATGACAGAAGACACACCCTATGACCCTTCAAGCCGTAAAGGGGACCTCAGGGCGCGCATCGCCACGCAGCTGATGAGTGAGGTCCGCAAAGGGAATATTACGGCTTCCATTGCCAGGGCTGCGGATTTCTACGGCCCGGGGTCGAATAAAACGAGCGTTGCTAATTTACTGGTATTTCAACGTCTATCCACAGATCAAAAGGCACAATGGCTTGCAAATACCAGAGTCAGGCATTCCTTTACTTATACACCGGATGCCGTAAAGGCGCTTTACCTGCTTGGCCGGGATGAGAACTCCTGGAACCAGGCCTGGCACCTTCCTACAGCTTCGGACACGCTCACCGGCGACGAATTCATTGCCCTGGCTGCAGAGGCATTGGGTAAAGTACCCCGTACCCAGGTCCTTCCGGGATGGATGGTCAAACTGGGAGGACTTTTTGACAAGACTACGGCTGAATTATACGAAATGCTTTATCAATACAAATTTGAATATCTGTTCGATTCGTCAAAATTTGAAAAAGCTTATAATTTTCAACCAGTGTCCTACGCAGAGGGTATAAAAGCGACAGCCAATGCGTATAAGAACGGCACTGGCCTGTAATGCTGTTAAGGGTCAATAAATGTGGGTAACGGAGAATCATAAAGTACCCTGATCAAAACAGAGTGAACAGATCAGAAACGGGCTCGCCTGGTAAGAAATAAAACAAGTTCATCAATGGATAAGGAGATCTATTGCCCGGGTTTACCGGAAAGATGCTAAAGAAAGTTAACGAATTAAATCAAAGACAACAAATTAAAATCCAAAATCCTGCCGGTCCTGTTTGAGGGATCTGATCATGGTTCCAAAATCCTGTGATTTTGCCATAGCATTAACAGTCTGCGCGATACGTTTGGCCCGGGTGGCATCGGTTTTGGCCGTTCTTATCCAGTTGCCGAAATAGTTTTGGTGGGATTTTGCCATTTTATTGAAAAATTCGAGTGCCGCAGGTTCATCCGCCAGACATTCCATCAATTCCGCAGGCGGTTTTATTTTTGCCTTATCTTCCTCCAATTGTACGTTCAGGGTAGCTCCTTTGTTTTTCCCAATGGACTTACGGACAGACCCGCTCAAAGGCATAATAAAATCACCCTCTCCCATTGGAAGTAAAGCTACTTTCTGAAAAACATATTCATCCAGCTTTCCTTTTACCCGAAAGGATTTTTTATTTCCCGGTTTCAGGGTATTTGCCAGTTTGGCCGGGATCCGAATGTAGGACCATCCGGTCTTTTCTCCCTGTTCGGCGAATCTCAGGATCGTAGTGGTGAATTGGATCATACTTTCTTCTCCCGAAATTAATAAAAATTACCGCTATTGTCAGATAACCGTCCTCCCTATCACAAAAAAAACGGCCGTCCCGGATATAAGATCCGTATACGACCGCTTTGTTGAATATCGCTTTATAAATTATCCGGCTCGTGGTATTAAAAGAATTAACCACCTGGATCCATTTCCGGAATTATGCTTTTTCTTTTTCCTTGGCAGCTGCAGGCTTCTTTTTGGCCTTCAGGGCAGCTGTAATACCCTTACTCAGATTATCATAAGTAGGCTTACCGGTGAACAATTCACCATTAATAAAAAAGGCAGGAACATCACGAACCCCTCTATCCAACCCTTCCATCAAATCGCTTTTTACTGACCATCCAAAGGTGGAATTAACCAGGTCATCCAGGAACTTTTTATTTACTACACCTACATCTTTCGCATATTCCCTCAGGCTGATCGCACCAAGACGACGGCGATGAGCAAACAAAGAGACGTGCATATCCCAGAATTTGCCTTCCTGGGCAGCTCCTAAAGAGGCCTCAGCTGCTTTTTGGGAATGCTGATGGATCTTGGTTAGTGGAAAATGCCGGAAATTAAAACGCATTTTTCCCTCAAAGTCCTTCAACAGCTTTTCAACGACTTCGTTTACTTTTGCGCAGGCCTCACTTTCGTAATCTCCATATTCTGTCAGTGTTACCGGAGCTTTAACATCCCCGACAAAAATGTCTTTAGTAGGAATGATCTCGACTATTTCTTTTGGTTTCATTGCCATAATCTTCTTTTTAACAATTTCCTTTGCATTTGGTTCAAATAATTTTGCCTTACGAAGCCAAATGTCCCTTAGGGCCATTCGCCTAATAATACGCTAATTACGCACCTTTATTTCATCCATTTTTTATTTGCCTGAATTATTGTTATTTTTTATCATTTGTTTTTTCCAAATGAGGAACCTCATTCCGGAAAACCACCACTCCATCAAAAACATCGACCAGAACAGGGTGATTCTTATCAATATCCCCTGCTAATATCCTCTTACTCAACTGGTTGACTATCTCCTTTTGAATCAATCGTTTAAGAGGCCTGGCTCCGAATTGCGGATCAAAACCGTTTTCTGCCAGATAGTCAAGCGCATAATCGCTGAATTGCAGATCGATCCCGTTCCTGGCAACCATCCGCTTCAAATTGTTCAACTGAATACGGATAATGCCTTTGATCTCACTCTTTAACAAGGGCTGGAACAGAATAACTTCGTCAATACGGTTAAGAAACTCAGGGCGGATCGTTTTTCGTAACAGGTCCATAACCTCTACCCGTGTCTTATCCATAACATCATCGCGGTTCTTCTCCGTCACATCTTCAAAATTGGCCTGTATAATCTGGCTGCCCATATTGCTGGTCATGATGATGATCGTATTCTTAAAATTCACCATCCTTCCCTTGTTATCGGTCAGCCTTCCATCGTCCAATACCTGCAATAATACATTAAAAACGTCAGGATGCGCTTTTTCAATCTCGTCCAGCAGGATTACGCTGTACGGTTTACGACGGACCGCCTCCGTCAGTTGCCCTCCCTCTTCATACCCAACATATCCGGGAGGAGCCCCTACCAGCCGGCTAACCGTGTGTTTTTCCTGATATTCACTCATATCGATCCGGGTCATCATACCCTCATCATCGAATAAATATTCTGCTAAACCTTTAGCTAATTCTGTTTTACCCACACCTGTAGTTCCCAGAAAGATAAAAGATCCTATAGGGCGTTTGGGATCCTGCAGCCCTGCCCGGCTCCTGCGGATAGCATCCGCCACTGCAGTAATTGCTTCTTCCTGCCCAATCACTCTTTTATGCAGTTCATCCTCCAGGTTCAATAATTTTTCCTTTTCACTCTGCAGCATTTTGGACACCGGAATACCGGTCGCCTTCGCAATGGCTTCGGCAATATCCTCGGCATCGACCTCTTCTTTCATCAAACGCGAATTTGCGCTGATCGATTCTAACTGGTGCGAATAATCGGCTATTATCTTTTCTTCCTCCTTTATTTTCCCATATCGTATTTCCGCCACCTGCCCATACTGCCCCTCCCGCTCTGCTTTCTCGGCAGCCTGTTTCAGGGTTTCTATATTGGCTTTGGCATTCTGGACTCTTTCAACCAGCTCTTTTTCCTGTTTCCATTTTGCCTTTAAGGTGTCTCTTTCCACACTTAGATTACCGATCTCGGCACTTAGTTCACGGAGCTTCTCATCATCGTTCTCTCTTTTTATCGCTTCCCGCTCGATTTCAAGTTGCCGGATATTCCTTTCCAGCTTGTCCAGCGCTTCCGGCATTGAATTCATTTCCAGCCGAAGTTTTGCTGCGCTTTCATCGATCAGGTCAATTGCTTTGTCCGGGAGATGCCGGTCAGTTATATATCGATGGGAAAGCTCTACGGCAGCAATGATCGCCTCGTCCTTAATCCGCACATGGTGATGGGTCTCGTATCTGTCCTTCAATCCCCGTAATATGGAAATCGCATCGTCAACCGAAGGCTCATCGATCAGGATCTTCTGGAACCGTCTTTCCAGGGCTTTATCTTTTTCAAAAAATTTCTGGTATTCATTGGTCGTGGTAGCGCCGATGGCCCTGAGCTCTCCGCGGGCAAGGGCTGGTTTTAATATATTGGCGGCATCCATCGCTCCATCACCCCCTCCTGCACCGACTAACGTATGGATCTCATCGATAAAGAGGATGATTTGACCATCGCTTTGCGAGACCTCTTTCACCACGCTCTTCAGACGCTCTTCGAATTCTCCTTTATATTTTGCACCGGCGATCAATTGCCCCATATCCAGGGCATAAATGATCTTCGAACGCAGGTTTTCCGGCACATCGCCATTTACGATCCGGTTAGCCAATCCCTCCGCTATCGCTGTCTTACCTACCCCCGGTTCGCCTACCAGGATAGGATTATTCTTACTCCTCCGTGTCAGGATATGCAGGGTCCGTCTGATTTCCTCATCACGTCCGATCACCGGATCCAGTTTCCCCTGACGAGCCATTTCGTTCAGATTCTTGGCATATTTGTTCAGGGCATTAAAGGAACTTTCCTGGGTCTGCGAATTAACCGTGCTCCCTTTACGCAGTTCCCGTATAGCCGCAATCAGATTTTTCTCCGTCAGACCGGCGTCTTTCAGAATCTTGGCCGTATTGTCGTTTCCCTGTACAATGGCGAGCAGCAAATGCTCCACACTTACAAATTCGTCTCCAAATTGTTTCAGATTGGCACCGGCGCGTAAAATAATATTGCTCATTTCGCGGCTAACGGATTGGGCAGGCTCTCCGCCACTGACCTTGGGAAGTTTCTGTATACTTTCTTCCACTTTCGACTCTACGAAATTTACATTCACATTGTTCTTCTTCAATAGAAAGCTTACCAAAGAATCTTCCTCCTTCAGCAACGCTTTGAGTAAATGCTCCGTATCGATGGCCGGATTGGTATTATTAAAAGCCAGTTGCTGGGATTGTGCTATCGCTTCCTGGGCTTTAATGGTAAAATTATTCAGGTTCATATTTTTATGGTTTTCCTTTTTTTATGATTTATTCGTTAATCGTCTTAACAGAAATCTCTTATTTAATGTTCTGATTATTATTTATTCAGGTGCAATATTTTAATCCAGAGTTTATGACTTTCCTTTTAAATTAAATAGTAAACTTGTAACACACGGCGGTAACACACGGATTGTTCAAAATCCAATCCAAAAACACCGGCGAATCATAACCCAGCAACTATGTCATATAAAGTTAAAAGAACCTGCCTACAATTCAGTACATTAATGATTTATCTGCTATTATGGCTGCCCGGATGGACCCAGTCCAATTTTGGGGCGGTCGATCAATTGTTCAGTCAGAACGAAAAGGCGCTGGGAAATAATTTTGTCGCCCTGGCTGGAAAAGATGGAAAAATCCTCTACCAGAAACAGGGCGGTGCTGACTTTTCAGCCAAAATTCAGGCCCCTGTCGCCAGTTCCGGCAGTTGGTTGGTCGCAGCCCTGGTCATGACCTTTGTAGATGAAGGGAAATTATCCCTGGATGATAAGGTAACTCAATATCTCCCCATTTTTGCCAAATACAGCAAAAGTTATATAACGATAAGGCATTGCCTTACCCATACAACGGGGATCAGGGGGGACGGAGAAGCTTCGATGAAAATAATGCAGAAAAGCAATTTTATCAAAAGCCTGGAGGATGAGGTGGATTCCTACGCCTCGAAAAGGGATATTGTCACGAACCCCGGCACTGAATTTTATTTTAGCACCGTAGGAATCAATATAGCCGCCAGGGTGTTGGAAGTGATCTCCAAGAAAAGCTTCGACCGCCTGGTCATGGAAAGGATAATCAGGCCCCTTAAGATGAAAGGAACCAGTTTTTCAAACGAGGAAGGCGGATCCCTCAATCCTGCCGGTGGCGCAAGATCAACAGCCAACGATTATATCAATTTTCTTTCCATGATCCTGAATAAAGGAGTATTCGGCGACAAACGGGTTCTCAGCGAAAAAGCAGTGGAAGAAATGGGTACTGCCCAATTTACCACCCTACCCGTGAGGTATACCCCAAAACCTCTTCAGGGAGCACGTTATGGGCTTGGGTGTTATATAACGGACAACAATACGTCGGGAGCAGCTCCGGTCCTGATTTGCCCGGACCTATTCGGCACCACCGCCTATTTGGATAAATGCCGCAATTACGGGGCAATCCTGATCGTGCAAAAACCTGCCGAGGAGAAAAAACCCGGGCTTTATCTCAGCATGAAAAATCTGATCGATGAACAGATCGGGGGATGCCAATAGGGTTCAGGCCTGAGAAAGCTTTAAGCTTGACATTTCACGCTTTTAGCTACTGCTTCACCAGTACGATCCTGCTATGATCAGCTTTGTAAAGCTGTTCATAAAACTTTACCAGCTCATGATAATCAGCAGGTGGAAAACGCCGAACGGCACCTTCGCGGCTGCGGTAATAAATGATCTTATCGGTCAGTACCTTTACGGAAACATTGTATTTTCCGAATTTACTGTCAATATGAATATCCTGGGGAACGGCTTCGGGCAGGTAACCGGCTGGGATTTTAACAATTATACTGTCTATATTCCGGAATGCTTCATCGTCGATAAAATCGTATTTCCGTACAGAATCAGCCGGCAGCCGCAACCCACTCCGGTCAAAGAGGTTGGGGTTAATGAAAAGACGTTTGCCAGAAACGCTGGCATAGTTGGGGGAAACTACATGCAGATATTCCTTAATTACAGGGATCTTTCCTTTTTGCTCTTCATAATTACTCTTTTCAACTTTATAAGTTGGCAGATGGAAAAGACCGTTGAGGTATTTTTCCCTTTGTTCGGGAGAAGCTCCGTAAATTAAACTATGTGGAAGTTCCTGTTGAATTCCGGTGTAAACAGTATTCACTTCTGCGTCCAGATCCCCTTCACCGCTTATTTCGGCATTTATTATGCGGGTCTTTTTGTTATCAGCAGGGGAATAACTGGGCGTCCATACAATATGCCCACCTGTTTCGTCCATCAGAATTGCCTTTCTTCCTCCAGTACTGCTTCCCATATATCCTGGGGACACAGTTTGACTCGTACATTCCAACCATATTGTATCTCTGCCCAAAGGAACACAGGAAATAGCATGATTTCCCTGAAGGGAGGGAAAATCGTCCACCAGATCAGGAACATTATCCCCTCCCCATATTTCCACGTATTTACCGCTTATTCCAGCTTCTTTTAAAAGGGCGATCATATAATTGGACAAGGCCTTACAATCCCCATATCTTTTCGTTGCTACATATTCCGCCGGAAATGGCTGTATTCCCCCAATACCCAGTTGAATACTAATATAATGTGTATTCTTTTGCAAATAATCATATAACACATATACTTTCTGGCTTCGATCCTTCAGGTTATCTGTAAGGTCATGTACTTTCTTTTTAATATCCTCCGGCAAAATATCTCTGCCCGCCAAAAGCTGGTTCATAAACCTGCCATAGGCCTCCCATGAGGACATATTGCCTTTATATCCCTGCGCTTCGAAATCGGAAGGCGCAAATAATACATGAGGTGCGATCTCACTCCATCGGGGTCCCCCGGTCTCTTTCAATCGTGCAGGCAGATTACTGGCTTCCCAGGTATAGATTTTCTTATTGCCGGATTCGGTAATAATTGGTTGGAAGTTACCATTTACAGGCTTAAACCGTACCTGGTAATCAGAAGGAGCAATGATTATATATTTGCTATGCTGTGTTGATATACCCGATGAATATAAGGGCGACCAATCGGGAAAATCAAGGATCCCGTTAAGCTCGTCTTCTTCTTCATAGGCTACAGTATAGGGATAAATCTTATAATAAAAATTATATTCCTTATAACGCCCATCATCCATAAGACTTTCTTCGCCAACTGCACTCCGGTCTTCCATATCCTTTTTCTTCACATGTTTTAATTCTTTACCTGAGGCATCGTATAAAACCCCTGAAATGGAATTAATGGATTTGAACTTATTGTAATAACTGCCAAATCCACCAATATTATCCCCGTTCTCATTTAGAATGGTGTAAATATGTTTCGATTTCTTTATAGCTTTTGAAGGGGATTTGATCTCCAGTATCAGTTCATCTTCCCTGACCACGGCACGTGCATCCTTTTTTAGTGAGTCCGGGATCAAAAGGGTATTGTAGGATTGTGCCATCATCATAACAGGAGTAGCCAACACCAAAAAACACAACAATATTTTCATCCGCTATTATTTATTTTTCTTTTTAAATACGATCTGTTCGCTTTGTTTTTTTACGATAAACCCGTAAAAATCCCGCAATGTAGCGTAGTCCTCAGGCTTAAAGTTGGCTTTTTTAAGTTTGATCCGGCTTCGTAATTGTATATTATTTTCATCCTTGGCGACCAAATATTCAAAAAAGCCTTCGTCCTCATTGAACAATACTTTTGTCGATTTTGGCAGCTCATCCACCGTATAACCATCGGGAATTTCCATATTAAAGATATAGGTTTCGTCAGTGGCACAATCCATTTCCACGGGATACCTTCTTTCCGCAGAAGAAAAAGGATTTTCCTTGTATCCTTCGGAGAGAAGAGGATTAAAATAAATAAGATTTTCATTCGAATCATTACTGATCTTAAAATCATAAGAAACTGCCACAGGCATATCCTGCATTTTGATTGAATCGATAGCCGGATGAGAGATTTCGGTTTCTGAAGTATAGGCTGATTGGATAGCTTTAAAAAAAACCTTCTCTCCTTTCTCGTGAACTTTTTCTCTTACCTGGCAGGACTCAAAATAGCCCGGCACTGTTTGGAATGTGCCGCTGAAGACACCTTTGCTTCCACCATTGGTAATAAAAACCATCGTCGTTTTTCCTTCCGTAATGGAATCCGCATCAAAATATACCGGAGTTGGCTGGTCCTTATTGATCACCCTTGCATGCCCGTTGTAACAATAAGGCGGTAAATGCCCGAATCCAATCCAGGAATGACTGGCATCCAGATAATACAGGGAGGAATCTATCAGCGCCTGGCAAATCACATAGTTGAACCGGTTTTGCAAGGGATAAATCTCGTGGGTAAAACCATGGGCTCTTGTACTCAAGATAACCGGATCTGTGGTAATGCCTTCATGGATCAACATAGCGGCCAGCAACAGGTTCAGGTCCGCAACGTTGCCATTCTTTTCCTTAAAGGTCGTTTTTAGCGGACGGGAAAGATATTTAGATGCATGATCGGTACAGGTAAAATGATCCCGGACATAATTAAAGATCTTTACTGCTTTTTCCTTCTTTCCGGAAGCTCCTTTTGTAATGAGCTTTAAAGTATCGTTCAGCCAACTATTGCTCTTGTTCAGGTCTAACCCAAAATCTTCATCCTTCATAAATCCTTCGCTCAAAGAACTCCAGTTTCCCATAATATCTTTAGTGGCCATATTGGGAAAATTATAACGGGATAGCTGAAACTCGATCTTGGCAATATAATTATTCAAAGTTGTGGTAAATCTTTCTTCTTTTAGCGCCGGTACATTTTTCATTACCCAACGATGATCGACTACTTCATCTTCAAAACTATAATTTTCATTTCTCTCGGCTCCCCCGGGTTCGGTCATACGAAAATTGACTCTCCTTGAAGAATTAGTATTGATGGAATACGGATTATTTCCCTGGGTTATGGTAACATACTGGAAAAATTTCGGCATATCCACCTCGTACTCGCTCCAGATGCAGGGATATTCGCTCTGAAATGCCCAGGGCTGCAGATTGAACAGAAAATCCGAAGATTGAGTAAAGGTATATTCTATAATAGATCCCTCCTTTATTGCCGGAAAGGTAAATTTTTTCTCGACCAGGTTTTTATTCACCTTATCCGTAAAAATGGATTTATCCTCGAGCCTGGTCTCTACCACTTTCCCGTTTTCCAGGTTGTAGGTAACGGCCTTGAGACCTTCCAGCTTCTCCACAGCATTACCGTTTGCATACAGCGGAATCTCTACGGTTGCAGCTCCAAAACCATTCTTGTTGAGGATCTTAATACGTTTGAAATGTTTGAATTTCAGGGAAAACCATCCCTTGACATTTCCTTCGAATTCGGAATTACCGATATCCGCAATCACAACAGCCGTAGCGCCGGTATCGAAGATGTTTTTGGAAAGATCGAAATCCGCAGGAGAAATTTTCCCGAATTTAGCGGGGGATTTCTCTTGTGCAAATCCGGTAGCTTGCCCAAGGGCCAGGCAGGCCAGGATAAAAAGGCTTTGTTTGATAAGGTTCATGTTGTTCGGTTAGGGGTAATTGATGATTGTTATGTATGTTTAGGGACTATTGACGATTGTTAATAATGTTTGAGATAAATAAATTTAATCTTTATCCCGGCTTTTGTTTCAGAACGATCTGCTCGCTTTCTTTCTTTACGATAAACCCGAAAAAATCCCGCAACGTACTGTAATCATCCGGTGCAAAATATGCCCGGTTCAATTTGAGACGGACTCGGAGCTGGATCTGGTTATCCTGGTTGGCAATCAAATATTCAAAACTACCGTCTTCCCCGTTCAAGGCTACTTTGGTTGATTTGGGAAGTTCATCAACCTGGTATCCGGCGGGGATTTCCATATTGAAAATATAAGTATCGTCTATTGTATAATACATTTCAACGGGATACTTCCTGTCAGCCGCCTTAAATGGGTTTTCCCGCCAGGCATCCCCAAACAAAGGGTTAAAATAGATCAATGGGGATCCCCTCTCCTGTTTCAGACTAAAATCGTAATGGATCTTCACCGGCTCTTCGGGCTTTTCCAGGGAATCGATACCGGCATTCATAATGGAGAAGTCTTCTCCATAAGAAGTCTGGATATTTTTAAAATAATTCTTTTCCCCTGTCTCACTCACCTTCCTGCGGGTATTGAAGGACTCCTGATCTCCCAGGGTGGATTGGTAGCCTCCTTCCATATTGCCCTTTTCCGTATTCGTCATAATTACAATCGTGGTCTTTCTTTCCTTCAGGGAGTCTGCCCAGAAATATATGGACCCCGAGTCCTTATTACTGATGATCCTGGCATGGCCATTGTAACAATTGGCGGCTAACTGTCCGAATCCCAATTGGGGATATGCGGCATCCAGGTAATAGATATTCTCTCCTATTTTTACCCTAGCTATTACATAATGCAATCGTTCCAGTTCCGGATATTTGGCCAGATTAAAACCCTGTTCCCTGGTACTTAATAATACGGGATCGGCGGTAATGTACTTTTTCCGTAACAATGCGATTAAAAGCAAGTTGATATCTCCCACCGTTCCGCTATTTTTCTTTAGCACGTCCTTCAAACTTGTCTTTATATGGGGGTTGTAATAATTGGTGCAGGTAAAATGGCTGTTGACATAATAAAAGATTGTTTTGGCCTGTTCTAATAGCCCCGGATTTTTTACCGGAATTTTATTTGCCAAATCACTGACGTCATAATTATCATTAGAAATCGCCTCTCCAAAATCCTCCTCTTTTAGTAATTCTTCTGTCGCTTTGGACCAGGTGTTCATTACATCCCGGGTGGTTTCCCCATTGTAGGTCTGCGCTAATTGAAATTCTATTTTATCCGTATAATTTGTCGGAGAAGATAAAAAATTCTCAACGTGAAAAGCTGGGATATCCTTCATAACCCATTGGTGTTTGACGGTATTGGCTTTTACTAAAATTGTATTGCCTTGATCTCCGTAGAAATTTCTATCCAGGCCCTGTAGCATCAGGTAGGATCCCTTCCCTTCTCCTTTTTTATCGATGGTAAAATCATGGACTCCCCGTTTTACAAACACATAGGAGAGGGTCTGTGGGATATTCACGCTAAGTTCGCTCCATAAACAGGGATATTCAACAGATTGAAATTCCCAGGAAGGGAGATGAAAACAATAATCGGAGGTGATCGTATAACTGTATTCGATGATGGAGCCATCTTTTACTGCCGGCAGGGTAAACTTCCTGATCAGCTGATATTTATCCTGTTTATCATCAAAAATCTCTTTTTTATCCAGTTTGCTCTCCGCCACTTTCCCGTTTTCCAAATTATACGTGGAGGCTTCTATATTATCGGCTTTTTCAAGGTATTCATCCTTATTATATAAATAGATCCGGACCGTCCCCTGTTCAAAGGCCTTTTTATTCAGGATCTTAATCCTGGTAAGTCTTTTAAAAACATAAGAGAACCGGCTATGTTTATTCCCGACAAAGGAAACGGCCCCTATATCCGCAAGGATAACGGCATTGGCATTACTATCGATGATTGGATTGGCGGGAAGCGAAAAATCTTCAGAGGAGACCTTCCCAAATTGTACTTTTGATTTCTCCTGTGCATAACAATAACTTTGCAGGAGAAAAAGCAAAAATAGGACAACTGACAACCGTAAGGATGGCATAAAGTTTAAGTTAGGGGGCTAAACGCTGGCAAATTAAATAAATTACCGCTATAGTCCATACCCTCAGGAGATAATAAATAGTAAACTTGTTAAAAAAAGAATATACTGAAAGGATTAAACAATGGACCAGGGATCTGGGATTCGACCATTGTGGGATAGCCATGTCACAGCCATTGGAGGAGGATGCCCGCCGCCTTGAACATTGGCTGACAAAGGGCATGAACGGTTCCATGCAATACATGGAGAATTATTTTGATATGCGAATTGATCCGGCCAAACTGGTGCCCGGAGCAAAATCAGTGATCACCCTGCTCATGAATTATTTTCCCGCCCAACAGCAAATTTCCGATGGTCCAAAGATTGCCAAATATGCCTACGGCAAGGACTATCACGAGGTTATACGGGCCAGGTTAAAAAATCTGATGGCGCTGATCCATGAACATATCGGGGAAGTGAATGGCCGCGGGTTTGTTGACAGTGCCCCGGTACTGGAAAGAAGCTGGGCCGTCCGGAGCGGCTTGGGCTGGATTGGTAAAAATGGTAACCTCCTGAATAAACAGGTTGGATCTTTCTTTTTTATAGCAACGATGATCGTAGACCTGGAACTGGAGTATGACACCCCTTATTCCGGGGATTATTGCGGCACCTGCCGGAAATGCGTAGTAGCATGCCCGACAGGGGCGATCATGGAAAATAAGGTGGTGGATGGCAGTAAATGTATCTCCTACTTTACGATAGAATTAAAAGATCTGCTGATCCCGGATTCGATGAAAGGAAAATTTGAGGATTGGCTTTTTGGCTGTGATACCTGTCAGGATGTATGTCCCTGGAACCGGTTTTCCAAACCTACTTCCGAACCGGCCTTTGCCCCTATTCCCGCAATCCTGAATTTCAGCACTTCGGATTGGGAGGACCTCACCGAAGAACGTTTTAAAGAGATATTCAGGCAGTCCTCTCTTAAACGCAGTAAATATGCTGGGATTCAACGCAATCTCCGTTTTATAGCCCCAGCCCCCTAAACGGGATAATTTACCTTTACCCTATTTTTTTCCTTTACCTGCCGGTAACAGGACGAGCTTTATTCCTCCGTAGAACAGATGCCTTCCACCTCCCGAAGTAGCATAAGATTCCTCCAACAGGCTTGTAAGTCCGTATTGGATCTGCGGTCCAACCTGAAGACGGCTGCTGCCGACAGGCAGTCCAAGCAACAAGGCCGTCGAAACGTTTACTTGCGCCCGGTTGGAAACCTGGCCGTCTTTATTGTATACATCGGACTTCTGATTATAATAAAGTGCATTGGAACTCATCAGATAGGAAAGGGCAATACCTCCTTCCCAGAACAAGGGCATCGTTTTACTGTGATTTAACCGGTACTGAAGGGAGGCGGGAAGCTCCAGGAAATAATACCGGTTTGTATAAACCAGCTCGTCGCCAAGGGCATAATATGGATAAACCGTCGCCTGTGGAGCGGCGGCAGGGGCATAACCGCTGGACACAAATGCATTGGAAGAAAGTAAAGGCTGGTAATAGTCCACTTTCTGGCCTGTCTTTATCCGGGTAGAATAATAATGAAGACTCAACCCCGCAGAAACAGTAAAACGTGTGGAAATCTGTTTTTGCATGATAATGCCAGCCCAGAAGGAAGGGCCAGGGCGTATGTTTGAGGTAAATGGCTTTTGCGCACGCGCTGTTACCGCAGTAAGGCCGTTGGCATTGGAAAGATCATAAGCCTGTATGGAGGGGGATGTTAAAAAGCTGGCATTCACGGTCGATATCCCTATTCCCCCTGTAAAACCAGCTTCCCAGGTCCGTTTAGGTGAAAGTTTGGTTGGGCTGGCAGTAAGATTATTTTGTTTGATCGTGGGAACGGCGACTATCGTTTTATTGCCTGGCTTGTTAATAGTCCTGAACCCCGGAAATACGCCCGGTTGCCCACCGGTGTTCACCGAAACGATTTTCCCGGTCGAAGTTATCAGAGCGGATCTGCTCTCCGGTTGACTACCGGTCTTTGTTTGTATAGAGATCCCGTTTGCTTTTATTCCTTCCACCCCTATGCCCCCACCCGGTTGGCCGGAGGGTTTATCGGATATCGAATGATCAGGGGCGGCATTTTTGACGTCCTTATCACTACGCTTTTTAGTAGTTGAAACTTCAGGGCTTTTTACCGGTAAAGCACCGGATTTTGCCGAAAGATCGGGCGATGTTGAAGGAACGGAAGATGCTGAAGGGACTGTAGGTGCTGAAGTAACTATAGGTGTAAAAAATTTGGCAGAGGCAGATGGATTGATGGTTAAAGATGAATCAGATGAAGTTTTCCGGGCAGAGGAGGAAGACTTGTTTGTTTTGTTGCCAAAATAAATACCGCCTGCCCCTAATAAAACAATACCAGGTAAAAAGAATAACCAGAAAAATGGAACCCGGCGTTTCTTTTCCTTACCTACAGCCCGCTCCACCTTCGCCCACACGGCGTCGGAAGGGCTAAAAACCAGCTCTTCCATCTTTTGCTGCACTTCTTTTTCAAATTTAGGGTCGTGCATACGTTTCATTTTTGTTTACTGCTGAAAACTTTTTTATCCAGCTAATCAGCAAAGCTCGCGCCCGCGCATATTGCGAACGGGAAGTTCCTTCATTAATTCCCAAAATTTTTCCGATTTCCACATGCGTATATCCCTCTACTGCATGAAGATTGAAAATAGTCTGATATCCAGGGGGCAACTGACGGATAAGTTCTGCCAATTCTTTGGTATTCAGGGTCACTTCAGGATCATCGTTGGAAATGGGATGAAGCATGGCATCGGTAAATAACAGGTCGGACTGATACCTGCTGTGCTTTTTGAGATAATTTATAGCTGTGTTCACCATGATGCGGCGTATCCACCCGCCAAGTTCCCCCGAAAAGGTAAATTGATGTAAATTCTTGAAAACCAAAATAAAACCTTCCTGTAAAACATCCTCGGCATCGGCCATAGATTTCGTATACCGGTAACAAATCCCCAGCATTCCTCCTGAAAAATGCTCATAGAGCCGCTTTTGGGCAGCCGTATTTCCCTTTAAACAATCTTTGACCAGCTGGTGATAATCCATTCCTTCCTTTGTTAACACTATGACAAATAAACGGCAGGAACCGTTGCATCCCCTCAAACCTTAACTTTACAGCCGAAATATGGCAAAATCACTGACCCAGAGGGACCAGGAGGTGATCTGGCACCCATATACCCAACACAGGAATAAACTGGCACCAATCCCGGTGGTACAAGGCAAAGGTAGTTTGTTGTTTGATGATACCGGCAATTCCTATATAGATGCCATCAGCAGCTGGTGGGTGACCATCCATGGCCATGGTAATGCCTACATAGCCGAAAAACTATACGAACAGGCAAAAAAACTGGAACAGGTGATCTTTACCGGGTTTACGCATGAGCCGGCCGTACAATTGGCCGAAAGATTGCTCCCGCTCCTCCCTGGCAATTTTTCTAAAATATTTTATACCGATAATGGATCCACTGCAGTGGAATCGGCCATCAAAATGGCCATCCAATACTGGGGAAATCAGGAACAAAACAATCGGTCCAAAATACTTGCCTTTCGAAACTCCTATCACGGAGATACATTCGGGGCTATGAGCGTCTCGCAACGGAGCGTGTTTACAGCCCCCTTTAATGACTATCTTTTTGAAGTGATCTTTATAGATACTCCTACCGAAGCCAATATCGGAGAGCTGCAGTCGCTGATAAACCGGCAGGCCGGCGAAATTGCCTGTTTTATTTATGAACCGCTTTTACAGGCAGCTGGCGGAATGCTTATGTACGATGCCGGACTACTGGACCAATTATTGGAGACCTTGCTTGCACAGGGGATCATTTGTATAGCAGACGAAGTACTTACCGGTTTTGGACGGACAGGCAAATTATTTGCCGGCGAATACATGGAGCAAAAGGCGGACATTATTTGTTTGAGCAAAGGCCTTACAGGAGGTACGATGGCTTTGGGAGTTACCGCCGCCACCGAAAGGATCTTCGAGGCTTTTCTCAGCGATGATAAAAGGAAGACCCTTTTTCACGGGCACTCCTTCACCGCAAATCCCCTGGCTTGTTCGGCCTCCCTGGCCAGCCTGGATCTTCTTTTACGGGAAGATTGCCTGGGGAACATACAAAACATAAATACACTTCATCTGGCTTTTGCCGAAAAAATACAGGGAGTCCGGGCTGTAAAAAATGTGCGTATCCTCGGAACTGTTCTTGCTTTTGAGATTAATACAGGAAAGGATGAATATATCAATTCGATCGGAGCGGACCTGACACAGGAGGCACTTCAGAACGGGATTTATCTCCGGCCCCTGGGAAACACGGTCTATCTGATGCCGCCATACTGCATTACAGAAAAAGAAACGGACCAGGTGTATAGCTTCCTGGTCCGTTATCTTCAAAAATATTGAGAGGCCTTTTACTGTATGCTTACAGGAATGGCAACCCGGGTATTATCCCATTCAATGATCATGTCTTTGCCGGCAAACCGGATCGTGAACTGTTCTACAGGGGGATCCGCCTTGGTTACCGGAACTTCCGCGTGAAGCACGTCCTTATCTTTGAACTGATCGTACTTATAGGCGCCCCATTGCCCCAGCTCGCTATTCAGAATAATAGCCCATTGTTTTTCGTAAGGAGTGACAAACAGCGTGTAGGTTCCCGCTTTTACCGGTTTTCCCGCAAATGTTCCGTCTTTGGCAAAGGCGATCGTAGTCGCTTCATCGGCGCCGGCGCGGTATACTTTTCCAAAAGGTTCCAGTTTTCCGAAGATCTCTCTGCCCTTTTTGTAGGGGCGGCCATAAGTGACCTTTATATTTTTCGTTTCTAAGGTATCGTGAGGACTTTTCCGGGTCTGGCTGCAGGCAACCAATCCGATGAACAGGATAGTCGTCATTAAAAGGACTTTTTTCATATTGAGTTTTTTTATGTAGATGGTTAAAACGCCTTTAAAGTTACTGAACGTTTTCCACAAACTGTTTAAGTCCGGACAAAGATTCTTCCATAATCGGACCCAATTTTTTATCATAGACCAGGCTGCCCATTTTCTCCCAGGGATACCACCTGAAATGAAAATCAAACCACCATTGCACGGTAAGGCTGTCTGAGCTCAATTGCAGCAGGTTGAACCCGCCTGTAAACCGTTTACCCCTGATCTGCTGCCAATCCATTATGACGGAATCAGGGCTGCTTTCTGAAATGGTCACTAAAAGCTGATCCGATCGCAGGGTTGCTCCTTTCCCGGAAGAAGGGTCTGTAAAAGACCTGCCGGTCAACGGGATGGTTCGGATAAACTGGTTCCATTGGTCCCAGGTCTTCAGATCATTAACGGCCCCATATACCCTTTGCCGGCTGGCAGCCACATTGATGGCGCGGGATACCCGTAAATGCGAAGGAAACAAAAGAGAAATGGCCGTCAACAACCCAAAAAGCACGACCGCACTGACCACTATCAATTTAATAAAACGCATACTCACTCCCATTTAAATACTTTTATGGCGACGCCGTATACGACAATCCCCCAAATGGACAGGATTCCTAATTGTTTGCCGCAATCGGTAATATGCGCGCCTTCAAAAGCAACATTCCGCATGGCATCGTTCAATTGTTTTAAGGGAAGGAATTCGCACAAATTCTGCAGCCAACCTGGGAAAACATCCGTTGAAAAGAAAGTACCGCTCAATAAAAACTGAGGCAAAGTAAGCATATTGGCAAAAATAGGGATCGTACTTTCGCTTTTTGCCACGCTGCTTATAATGAAGCCACAGCCCATAAAAACGATCAGCCCGAATAAACTCAACAGGATCATTTCCCAAAAGGTGACCCACCCATGCACCAGGGTAAAATGAAAAGCGGTCACCCCCACCAGAATGATCACCACGGCAGTGATGAGCTGAAAAAGTACTCTGGCCAGGCATTCCCCGAATATGATATATCCTTTATGGATAGGGGTCGAATAAAAACGTTTCAATACCAGTTGCTGCCGCAGGTTAAAAAATAAAAAAGCGACCCCGAAAATAGCAGCACTGAGCAGGGAAAATCCAAGCATGCCTGGCAAGATGAAATCGATCATGGAATAGGCCCGCCCCGGCAGAACAGGCAACTCTTTCAGATTAACCAATCTGTATTGGGCCGGAACAGCGCGATCCTCCATGGACTGGACTGTCTGAGCCAATGCCATTTTAAGAATAGGGTATTTATCTCCGCTGGCGGACGAGGTCTGCGTGTGAATGGTGTATTGCATGAACCCAGTCTCCGTTCTGGCCGAATCCACCGATAACACCGCTGCGATCTTGCCTTTTTCCAGGTCTTTCCGGATAGTTGACGTATCCTTATCCTGAACCAGTTTTATAACAGGTATGCGTAACAAGGTTCTGATCACTATCGTATTGGAATCAGCCATATTGTTCAGAGCGATCCTGACGGAAGGCCCGCTACCGCCGATGAATCCGAATACCAGAATAAAGATCAGCGGAAATCCAAAGCTGAACGCGACGGACGCAGGGCTCCTGAAAATCGCTTTCAGGCTTCCTTTAGTGATCGCCAGCATCGCCCTGAACTGGTTATAATTTTTCGGCATATATTATATTCTGGGGTGGGATTATTCAAACGAAAGATCGAAGGGCAGTTTTGCCTGGGTTGTTCCCATCAATGCCTTAACTTTTTTCAGATTGTCGTAAGTACGGAACCCGTCTTCTCCCAATTCCTCCTTCACAGCCTTCATGCTGGCCGTTTTTTTATAATCGCCCAACAACATGTCCAAAAAACTCTTCGGTTCGGGGTATTCCTTAAGCCGGTAATCCCCTGTTTTTGCCAGGCGGGCGGCGCAATCGATGGCATCCTGTAAATTTCCCAGCCGGTCAACCAACCCCAGTTGAAGCCCCTTTTCACCGCTCCACACTCTTCCCTGCGCAATACTGTCCACGTATTCCATCGTCTTTTTTCTTCCATCGGAAACACGCGTCTTAAAATCATGATATATGCTGTCAACCTCACTTTGTAAAAACATTTTCTGCAACGGAGTTAGGGGTTTGGTGACGGATAGGGCCTCACCATAGGGAGCTGTCTTGACCCCATCGAAGGTAACGCCCAGTTTGTTCCTAAAGAAGTTCTGCATATTCGGAAATACGCTGAAAACACCAATGGAACCTGTTATAGTACCCGGTTCGGCAAATATGCTGTCCGCAATGCAGGAAAGATAATATCCTCCGGAGGCGGCCACATCGCCAAAACTGATTACAACCGGTTTTTCCTTTCTGGTTATCATGATCTCCCTCCAGATATTCTCGCTGGCCAGGGAACTCCCCCCACCGCTGTTTACCCGAATCACTACTGCTTTTACCTCTTTATCCATCCGGGCCTTACGGATAAGCCAACGGTAGGTTTCCGAACCGATCTGACCCTTATCCCCTTTTCCATCGACAATATCCCCTTCCGCATAGATAAGACTGATCCGGTCTTTACCACTGATCTTAAAGTCAACTGCCTTTGCATATTTTCCAATCGGAACGAAATTAATAAGGTCGTATTTTCCTGACTTTAATTTCCCCCGCATCTCATCCTTTACTTCATCATCATATTTTAATCCATCTACTAATTTGTGGTCCAGTGCATCCTTCGGATACTGAATGAGGTGCTCATTTACGCATTTCCTCAGATCGGAAGTATCAAGATTACGTGCCGAAGCGGTCGAATAGAGGAGTAAATTATAAAGGTCTCCCAGCAATTCAGTCATCTGTATCCGGTTAGGTTCGGTCATCTTATCGGATCGTAACGGTTCCGTAGCGCTTTTGAATTTACCGGCATAGAAGATTTGAGGTTCGATCTCCAGTTTCTCCAAGGTCCCTTTCAGGAATGTCATTTCGGCGGCAAATCCCCTCCATTCCACCCCGCCTTTTGGATTGCAATAGAGCTTATCGGCAGTATTCGCAACGAAATATGCCTTTTGCGGAATCACGTCCCCGTATGCATAAACGAACTTACCGCTCTTTTTAAAATCGAGAAGCGCGTTCCTGATCTCTTCGCAGGTTCCGAATCCATTGGAATTTCCATTACACTTAAGATATATGCCTTTTACGGCGCTATCCCCTTTGGCATGTCTGACCAGTCTTACCAGGTCATAAAGACCCGGCACGTCATACTGGTCCTCAGAACCAAGCTCGGCCAGAGGATTCTCCTGGGTTTGCTCCCGGTAAGTCTGATTCAGATCGATGACCACTATGGCTTTACTGCCGATATCCGGTTTTTTAGAAGAAAGAAGATTACTCACTACGCCCACTAAAATGATTATGGCGATGACCGTGAAAGTGACCAGGGCCAGTAATGCCGCAAAAAAAGATTTAAAAAAGCCTCCCATGTGCAGGTATTTTTTTAGCTAAGTCCAAAAATAAAGATATTTGGGCCCCGAAAGTAAGGATATTTAGGCCCCGGAAAGCAACGAATCTATGAACATATCATATTTATTGATAGGTGGCAATCAAGGAGACAGAATGGACCAACTGGCAAAGGCCAGGGAAAGGATTACCGGATCGGGCTGTACCATCCCGGAGCATTCTTCCGTTTATGAGACGGCCGCCTGGGGTAAAACGGATCAGCCGGCTTTCCTTAACCAGGCCCTTTTGATCTGCACCGTTTTAGACGCGCCTGCCCTGCTGGCTGAACTTTTAAAGATCGAATTGGCCATGGGTCGCAGGAGGGAAGAAAAATACGGGGCAAGAACCATCGATATAGATATCCTTTTTTTTAATAAGGAGATAATCACCTTACCTCAATTGGTGGTTCCCCATCCGGAAATTCAAAACCGGCGTTTTGCCCTGGTGCCGATGGAGGAGATCGCTCCGCAATGGCAGCACCCGGTATTTAACAAAACGATTACCCGTTTGCTTAAGGATTGCCAGGACAAACTGGATGTGAAAAAAATTGTTCCGATTATTTAATTCTTTTCGCTAAAAGATTAATCCTTTAGTTTTTCTTTGCATTGCCCATGAGTATGAATCATCACTTTATTACAATAGAAGGGAATATCGGAGCAGGAAAAACAACGCTGGCCCACTTGTTGGCCAAACGGTTCAATGCCCGGCTGATCGTCGAGCAGTTCGCCGATAATCCCTTTTTGCCCAAATTTTATGAGAATCCGGAACAATATGCCTTCCCCCTGGAGCTCTTTTTTATGGCAGAGCGTTACAAACAACTAAAAGAGCTGGTTCATACCAAGGACCTGTTCCAGCATATCACGGTAACGGATTACCTTTTCACCAAATGCCTGTTATTCGCGAAGGTTAACCTGCCCGGGCAGGAATTCCATTTATACCAGAAATTATTCGACATCATACATCAGCAATTGGTCCAACCTGATATTCTCATCTATCTCCATGCCTCTGTTAATAAATTGCAGGGGAATATAAAGAAGCGGAACAGGCCTTATGAGCAATCAATCCAGGACGGGTATCTGTTCAATATCCAGGAAGCCTATATCAACTATATCAAACAGCATAATATAAAAACTATTTTTATAGACGCCGGCAACGCAGACTTTCTGGGTAATGAAAAACATATGGAGGTTGTACTAGACGCCCTGGAAAAAGACCTGGGCCCCGGACAGCATTACTTTACGCTGCCCTGATGTAAGGTTGCCCTGTTATAAATAAGCAGCTATGAATGAACGAAGACAATCAGCACTGGAAGTACTTCGTATTCCCGAATACCGGCATTTTATTACCGCCCGTTTTTTCTATGTTATGGCCCTGCGAATGGTGACTACCATCGTAGGATGGCGAATTTATGAGATCACCCACAATCCTTTTGCGATAGGCCTGATCGGTCTGTCCGAATTCCTTCCTGCGTTCTGCCTGGCTCTTTATGCCGGTCATGTAATCGACAAAAGCGATAAAAGGGCTCTCCTTTTGTTCACTACTTTTTGTTACCTTATTTGTGTAGGATGTCTCCTCACTATTTCAACCGGAACAGTGATCCGGTCTCTGGGAGGACATTGGATCCAGTGGCTGACCTATTCGATCATTTTTTGTTCCGGTATTATCCGCGCCTTTGCAGGACCGGCGCTGAATGCCATAATCGCCCAGATCGTTCCCCGGCCGCAGTTACCCGGAGCCGTAACACTAAATTCGAGCGCATTTTTGTTGGCTTCGGTTCTCGGTCATGCGACCGCAGGTTTTCTGATCGCGCACACGACTTATCTTTTTTCGTTTTGCATGGTAGGGGTTTATGTGATGATTGCCTTATATTTCATCTCCGCGCTGGCCCCAAAAAAGATCATGGTGGTCAATTCCGAAATAAAGCCATGGGAGAGTATAAAGGAAGGTTTGCGTTTTGTTTATCACACGAGGGAGGTGTTGGGAGCGATGGCCCTCGATCTGTTCGCCGTACTTTTCGGGGGTGCGGCAGCCCTGATCCCGGTATATGCAAGGGATATCCTGAAGGTGGGCCCGGAGGGCTTTGGCTGGCTGAATGCCGCATCTGACATTGGGTCGATAACCACCATTCTTTTTCTTACCCTGAATCCCCTGCATCGCCGGCAAGGGCTCATCCTGATGTATGCCGTGGCAGGGTTCGGCGCCAGCATCATCTTATTCGGGCTTTCCCAATGGTATTTTTTATCCTTTGCCGCCCTGCTCTTCTGCGGTCTGCTGGATGGTATCAGTGTAGTCGTGCGAAGCACTATCCTGCAATTAAAAACACCCGATGCGATGCGGGGCCGGGTTTCATCTGTCAACTCCATGTTCATCAACTCCAGTAATGAGCTGGGCCAGTTTGAAAGCGGAGTGATGGCCAGGCTGCTGGGGGTGGTTCCATCTGTAGTTTTCGGAGGATGCATGACCATTGCTGTAGTCGTCGGCACCTGGTTCAGGGCACCAAGTCTGCGGAAGATGGAATATTAGCTATCAGCCTCCGGTATCCATTAATTTTTCCAAAACAAAATAAACGATCGGGCAAAAGGTTGAATTTTTTTGCGTAATGGCCGGTCTCTTTAAAAGGATATCCTCATCGGTATAAGGAAACCGTTCGCAATCCGAAGGTCTTGCTGTATAGATGCTGCAATAATTATCATTTCCTAAAAAAGGGCATGGTAAGGTCTTCGCCACATAATCACCGTCTTCATCTATCCGAAGATAACGGTCGATCAGTTCCGTTTCGCGGATCTTCAGGTGTTTGGCAATCCTTTTTATATCCGGGCCTTTGAACCGGGGAGAATAATTCTTGCAGCAATTGGCGCATTGAAGGCAATCGACCCGCTCAAAAGCCTCTTCATGGAGATCGGGTAATTGTTTCAACACCTTGTTTTTATCCGCTTTTTGCAAAAAACGTTTGTACTGTTTCTGGTGTTCCCAGGATTTCTTTTCCCAGTTATGTAATATATCGCTCATACAATTTTTCTTCCCTCCCTGCTATTAATAAATATCTATCTGTTATTAACATCTACCGGTAATTAATATCTAATTAACAAATACAGGATACGAAGATCGTTCAATTAACGTTATTTCGGGTCAGGATTGGCCAATTAGTGTTAACTGGTGGCAAAGATCGGCCAATTAGGGTTGGCGAAGGATAAATACCGGCTATTTTCAATTAGATTTGCGTCAGATGGAAACATTCAGGGAACAGATGCTCATTCTTGTAAGTACACCTCTATACCTAATTGTCATAGGGCTGGAAATCCTGTTGAGCAACTACAGACATCGGAAGTTGTACTCCTGGAAAGATACCCTGACCAATATTTACCTCATGTTGCTGAATGGCAGCCTTGACCTTCTTTTCCGGACAGTATATCTATTTATTCTGGATTATTTTTACCGGCATCACCTGCTCTCCGTCACGCATGTTTTTTCTTATTGGTTCATGTTGATTTTAGCCGAAGATTTCCTTTATTACTGGTTACATCGCTGGGACCATGAGATCCGTCTTTTTTGGGCAGTGCATGTAACTCATCATTCTTCTGAACACATGAATTTTACGGTAGGGTTCCGGTCATCTGTTTTTCAGCCATTGTATCGTTTTGTTTATTTTATTCCCCTGGCCTTATGCGGTTTCAAACCGCTGGACATTATATTCATCTATTCCGCCACACAAATCTGGGGCATTTTCGTACATACCGAACTGATCAATAAAATGGGATGGCTGGAATATATCCTGGTGACCCCCTCTCATCACCGGGTACATCATGCCTCCAATCCGAAATACCTGGATAAGAACATGGGTATGTTCCTTATAATCTGGGATCAGTTATTCGGTACCTTTCAGCCCGAATTGACTGCCGAAGAATATCAGACCAAAAAATACGGTCTGACAAAGCCGCTTGAAAAGACGACAACCGGCAAGATTATTTTTCATGAATGGAACGATATCGGAAAAGACCTCTCGCGCGAGGATATCGGCTGGAAGGAAAAATGGAACTATGTATTCGGCCCTCCCGGATGGAGCCACGATGGCAGTCGGCTCACCAGCGACCAGATGCGGGATGCAGAGGATTTTACAATCACCAGATTGTCCGAACGATAGATAATAGATAATCCCTCTCCTTTTCCACGCGGACTCCTCTCCTGTTATTTTCCAGTTATACCTTAATACAGTTTTAATTTAATTTTAATATGTACTTTTCTTCATTACCCCATTTCTGCAGTAAATTTGCAGCAGGGGTATAAGAAATTAATATTTACACAACAAGTTTAGCATCAAGTTTTAGGGTTTAGGGGTTTTTAAAGAGCCCTTTCTAGTCATAGAAAGGGCTTTATTTTTTCTTCTCTTTTATTCACTTTTTATTCACCTCTCATCGGCCAGGCCCTTATAACCTATTGAGACCGTTAGCCTTACCATTTTCAAAAATCAGGATAACCACCTTCTTCAATTCGCTGTTTTTTCGCACTATCGCCGTAACTTTGCCCATCTTTTTTAAACGGTCAACCTCTAATTAGTATGAATCTATTCGAACAACAGGCGAATGAATTTGCAGAACGTCATATTGGGCCCAACGATCAGGAAACCAGCCAGATGCTTAAAACCATCGGGGTCCGTTCACTGGAAGAACTTATTGACAAAACGATACCTGGCTCTATCCGGAGCAGAAAACCATTGGCTATTCCAGGCCCGGTAAGCGAGTATCAGTACCTTAACGACCTCAGGCAGGTTGCGGCTTTGAATAAGGTATACAAATCGTATATCGGACAGGGGTATTATGATACCATCGTACCTAGCGTCATTTTACGAAATGTTTTCGAAAACCCGGGATGGTATACCCAATATACCCCTTACCAGGCCGAGATCTCACAAGGCCGCCTGGAAAGCCTGCTGAATTTTCAGACCCTGGTGGCGGATCTGACCGCCCTCCCTCTGGCCAATGCCTCTTTGCTGGATGAAGGAACTGCCGCCGCAGAAGCAATGACCATGTTTTTTAACCTGAAGAACAAAGACCACGATCATATCACGGTTCCAAAGTTTTTTGTCGATAAGAATATTTTCCCCCAGACCAAAAACATCCTGATCACCAGAGCTCAGCCTGTAGGGATCGAGCTGGTTTACGGAGACTTCCGGGATGCGGAGATAGACGGTTCTTATTTCGGCGCCCTGGTGCAATATCCGGGTAGTGACGGGGCCATTTCAGACTATCGTTCATTTATAAATATGGTTCACCAGGCAGGCGCCTTTGTGGTAATGGCCACAGATCTGCTGGCCCTGACGCTGCTCGCTCCTCCGGGCGAATTGGGGGCCGATGCAGCCATTGGTTCCTCCCAACGTTTGGGCGTCCCTATGGGATTCGGAGGGCCACATGCTGCATTTTTCGCCGCCAGGGATGATTTCAAACGATCCATCCCGGGCCGTATCATTGGAGTCAGCATAGATGCACAAGGCAACCGCGCGCTGCGTATGGCTTTGCAGACAAGGGAACAACATATCAAACGGGAAAAGGCTACCTCCAATATCTGTACAGCCCAGGCGCTGTTAGCCAACATGGCTGCCATGTACGCCGTCTACCATGGTCCGGAGGGCCTGACCCGGATTGCTAAACGGGTAAGCACCCTGACACGAACCCTTTCCCATGAACTGGAAGGATTGGGGCACCCCAACTTAAATGAATTTTATTTCGATACCATCCGCCTTAAAGTGGCGGATGCCGTAAAGATCAGGGAGTTTGCGGAAGAAAGAGGTATCAATTTCCTTTATTCAGAGGACCATCATATCGGAATCACCCTGGATGAAACGACTACGCAGCATGATGTCATTCAAATCCTTTCCGTATTTACAGATGCAGCCGGTCTGGACCTGGTCTCTGCCACTTTCGATGTTGATGACAGCCTGGATAATATTCCATCCTCCGCTACGCGGACTTCGGAATTCCTGACGCATCCCGTTTTTAATACCCATCATAGCGAAACAGAAATGATGCGCTACCTGAGGAGCCTGGAGAACAAGGATCTTTCCCTTAACACCTCCATGATCTCACTCGGTTCCTGCACGATGAAGCTGAATGCGGCATCCGAATTGATCCCGGTTAGCTGGCCGGAGTTTGGTAAACTGCATCCCTTTGCACCGGCAGACCAATGGAACGGGTATCGCCGGATCCTGACAGAACTCGAAAGGTGGTTAAGCGAGATCACCGGCTTCGTAGCGACCTCCCTTCAACCAAACAGCGGTGCTCAGGGAGAATATGCGGGGCTCCTGACCATTCGATCTTATCACGAAGCCAGAAAGGAAGCTCACCGGAATGTAATACTTATCCCTATTTCCGCTCACGGAACCAACCCTGCCAGCGCCGTTATGGCGGGCATGAAGGTGGTAGTGGTAAAAAGTGATGAGGATGGTCATATCGACACCATTGACCTGAAAGCCAAAGCCGAACAATATAAAGACCGGCTTGCGGGACTGATGGTGACATACCCTTCGACCCATGGTGTATTTGAAGAGAGCATAAAAGAAATTTGTAGTACCATACATGACAACGGAGGACTCGTTTATATGGATGGCGCTAATATGAATGCCCAGGTCGGACTTACCAGCCCCGGTCAGATTGGAGCAGATGTCTGTCACCTGAATCTGCATAAGACCTTCTCCATACCTCATGGCGGCGGCGGTCCGGGAATGGGGCCGATTTGTGTCAATGAAAAACTAAAGCCATATCTGCCTAATGCCGTTTCTGCAGCCCCTTATGGCTCTGCCAGCATTTTGCTGATCAGTTATGCCTATATTAAAATGCTGGGGGCAGAAGGGTTAACCAATGCAACCAGGTATGCCATCCTCAATGCCAACTACATGAAGGCAAGATTGGAAAAACAATATCCGATCCTTTATAGTGGAAGCAACGGCACCTGCGCCCATGAGTTCATCGTCGATCTCCGGCCATTCAAGGCTAGTGCAGGTATCGAAGCAGAAGACGTAGCCAAACGCCTGATGGATTATGGGTTTCATGCCCCCACGCTCAGTTTTCCGGTTCCGGGTACGGTGATGATCGAGCCTACCGAAAGCGAAAACAAAGCGGAGTTGGATCGTTTTTGTGATGCTATGATCAGCATTTTCCAGGAGATTAAAGCTATCGAAGAAGGAAAATCGGATAAGGTGGATAATGCCCTGAAAAATGCACCGCACACTCAACATGTAATCTGTGCAGACGAATGGAACCATGCTTATAGCCGTTCCCAGGCTGCCTTCCCTTTGCCTTATGTAAAAGAAAACAAATTCTGGCCCAGCATCGCCCGGGTAAATAATACCTATGGTGACCGTAACCTGATCTGCACTTGTGAGCCTGTCAGCTCTTATGCAGAAGAGATATTGGCGAATTAAAAAGGATAAAATAAAAAAACCTGGCCCTTAACATAAAGGCCAGGTTTTTTTATTTATATAAGGTCCATTTCAATCATTTAATCATTCATGATTGATCGGTTACTAATCAAAGACTGCCAGTAGAATTGAGGAAGGTGTTCCAAGGGATCGAAAAAAAAAGATCTCTCAACGATATATGATGAAAGATATCGGATAATGATCATTCAAAGGAATTCAGATAATGGAATTGTAAAATCTATAAAGTAAAGTTAAACTTGTTTTATCGATTAACTATCCCATAATAAATCAAAATATACCTTATTCCAGTCAAAAAAAAGTTCTAAAATCTATTTCCGGATGAATTTCGTATATGCGTTGCATACTTTTAAATTCAGATTCTATCCATAACCACCTCATGGCCTGCCCATGCATCGTTTCATAGTAAGAGATGACAATCTGGAATCCGGTTTCCTATCCCTTTCGAAACAACTACCAGCTTCGATTACAAACAATACCTTACATATTCCCCAGCATAGAGGAAGCGGTGTAATAAAAAGTGTATTTCTGGAGACAGGTTTATATCTGAGGTACTTCCGGATAGCCTATTATGAAGATATTGAGATCCTTCGCCAGGAAAAACAACCGGATAGCGATATTATTTTTGCTTTGTCCTTCCTGTTGACTCCATATTCCCCGCAAACGGCCAACCCTTTTCCTAATCCTTCAGGGTGGAAAGGTTATTCCAACACAATTTTTTTAACGTCAAATAATATTCGAATTTCCGTCCGGATCCCGGAAAGGAGCCTTTCACAAACTATCGAACTTCTGTTCTCACAGAAATGGCTATCGTCTAATATGACAGGGATGGAAAAGAAAATTGAAACCTTTACCGGTGGCCTGGTAGCGGACAATTTAATATCCGGGGATAATGGTCTTCCTTTCCTTACCGAACTAACCAGGACGGATGATGAAAATTTGCTTAGGGAAATAGAAGCTGAATTGAATAAACCAATGTCAGATTTGTTACTGGTACGGTCAAGAGCACTAATGCTCCTGTCCAATGTTTTTAAGAACCTCCCTGAAGAAACGATAACCAAATTACCGATCCGGGAAACGTATTATATACAAACCATACGACAGGTAGAACAAAGATTGGTTCGAAATCTGGAAAACAGGCTGCCATCCCAGAAACAATTGGCTAAAGAATTTGCCTTGAGCGAGTCCACTTTAAAAAGACATTTTAAAGCAACATATGGAAAGACCATATATGAATATTACCTGGGTAAAAAAATGGACCTGGCCAAATGGTTACTTAAAGAGAAAAAAATGAATGTGTCTGAAACAGCCTATATGCTTGGCTATGAAAAAGTCAGTTCCTTTATTATCATGTTCAAGAAATATCACAAGGTGTTGCCAGGCTCACTTCGTTGTGGTTAAAAGGACGTAAAGTGGACACAAAAAAGCCGGAGATCTCTGATTCAGACCCCCGGCGTACTAACCCGGAATAATTTTCCCGATCACTCAAACAAATCCCTTCTTTAGATTTGCTTTAATAAACAGCCCTAAACACCTTGATAGACAACGGATTAGTGGTGTTATTTGGTTTCCCTGTAAAAAAAATGGTATATGCATTAGCAGCGGCTGGGTTAAAATCGGTCATGGTAGCCAGGACCGAATCCGTTCCGGCAACCTTTACTTTCAGTGTATAACTGGCTGGATTGACCGGTTTGAACAAATTCAGACTTGTACGGGATACATTATCCGCAACAGCACGGTTAGGATCACTCACGGTAGTATTCAAATAGAAGTCTACAAGAGGAGCGTCTGGACACATATTAAAAAACCGGTAAAATCCACTCGCCGTGGTAATATTGCTGAAATCATCCGCTATTTTCGCTGCTTTGGCAGTTCCATTAACTGTGGTGTTGTAAAGTAAAAGGGTATAGAATTTAACCGAATCGTATATAGAGGCCGGAATCTGGGCCAGCAAACTATCGGATCCGGCAACTTTGAATTGAATGTCGTAAATAGCAGGATTTAACCGCGAATAACCGTTAAGATAACTACCTGATGGAATAGCAACCGTTGATTTCGAACCATTTAGGTAAATTTCTGTAGATGGGGCATAAGGAGCCAGATTCATAGCTGTAACGAAGGTTGCAACTGTGTTGGTGCTGGTAGAACTCGACTTTGCACAACCGGTAAACCCTAACCCTAAAATCCCCAAAATAATCGTCCAATAAATAGCAGCTGTCCACTTATTCTTTCTCATGTTCTCGTTTTTTAATAATTGTAAAGTTTTCAAATTAGATTAAGTATACTCCTGACAACTTCTACGCTCTTTCCGTTGCGTGGGTTGTCTTAAACAGGGTTACGATTAAATAAAAAAACGTTTACCACTCCCGGCGGGTTTTGTGTTAGCCCGGAATGGTAAACGAATGAAAAAAACGCCTTGAATCCGGTAATCCGGGTTATTGTACAGTTACATTAATGGTAGTCGCCAGTTTACCTCCGTAAGAACGATGTATTCCATCGGCAAATTGAAGAGTTAAGACATGTTTCCCGGCTGGCAGGGTAACTTCGGTGCTGGTTTGTCCTTTTCCAAAATGAAGATGATGTTCATCCTTCGGCACTACAATCCCTGAAGGAATGGAATCCCCGGCATCGATTAATAAATGGTGGTGCCCCGATCCTGCCACGATGACGCCGGCAGTATCGATTTTCAACCCTTCTACCCCCATTTCTATTTTAAAGGGAGATTTCACTTTTTCACCGTCCTTTAGGTTCTTAAAATACACTTTGGCCCCTGCCGGAACATCGGGCAAAGCTGTGGATAATTTACTGGAATCAACGCTATGATTCATATTCATGCTGTCAGGTGTCGCAGTTGCCTTGGTAGTGTCCGAAGGAGACGCGGCTCTGTCAGCGGCATTGTTACAGGCAGCCATACCCAATACCAATGCAGCAGAAAGAAAGTGAGTAATACGCATGTTGGAATTTATTTATTTTAGGAACTAAAAATACTTAATAAATGGTTACCCTGCCACAAAAAAGCAAAAACCCCGCACCATATCGTGCGGGGTAATGAATTTACTGTAAGATTGGACGTTCTTTACAGCGAGAGCCCTAAACAGGATAGGACATTGGACATTTTTGGTTTTTACAGGACGGATCGGACTTCTTAACGGTTTGGTTTTTCATGAAGGAGACCGGATCATTTATTCATTCACTGCGCAAAGTTGCGTCAACAGAAAGAAAATTCAAATTTTTAAGATGACCAATCTGTTACCCTTTGTGATAACCTTATATTCCGGTACAGGCAAACCCTTACCCTCACGTAAGTATACTACCTTGCCCGGAAAATCCCCCTCCCGGAAAATCGTGAGTTTCCCTATCTGTTTTCCCCTGTTCAACCGTAAAAACCCGGTTTTTGGGGGTCGGATAGTTATTCCGGGAGCTATCAAAAAAAAGTCGTACTTTGCATCCCTATTTTATTACCAATACAATTAATGATGGACAACAAAACAACAGGCACCGTAAAGTTTTTCAACGCAGACAAAGGATTTGGTTTTATCAAGCATGATGATTCCAACAAAGAAACCTTTGTACATGCCAGCGGGTTGATTGACCAGATCAAAGAAAACGATCACGTAGAATTTGATCTTCAGAACGGGAAAAAAGGCCTGAACGCAGTAAACGTAAAATTGATCCGATAAATCTGGTCTTTTTGCACACAACTTTTAAGAGGACCCTTGGTCCTCTTATTTTTTTCCCCCTATTTTTGTAAAAAATAATAGGGGCTATTTTTTTGTCGGGGTTTTTGTTAAAAATAACCCCGACAAAAAAATATCTAATGATGGCCCTTCGGGCAAGGGACCCGTGGTCCCTTATTTTTTGGCATGTTTCTTTGCAAAACATAACATGCCCAAAAAAATACCCCCCCTACGGCTTCCACTCTTTCTTCCATTCGATGACCGGTTTGCCGTCAACGATCTTTAAGGGCAGCCAGACATAACGGGAATCTTCCAGGTCGGCCTTATTCCAGCGGTCGGCCATAAAAACAAAAGAATTTTCCTTGCCTGCTACCGGCAATACAAAAGTGCTTTGAGCGTGATAGGTGCTGTCTGCACCCGGCCCGGTGCAGGGATTGGACGCCTGTTGAACCCAATCTCCCAGAGGATGACCGGCTATAGCGAAAAGTGCGGCATTAGGGTCCCATCCGGTACATAAGGAGGTGATAAGGTAATAGGTAGATTTGTATTTGAATAAGGCAGGCGCCTCCCGGTGAGCCCCTATCAATATTCGTTTGTATTGGGTCGTTGGAGATAAATAATCATCCGAAAGCAGACAAATCTGCATGGTTAGGTTATTCTCCGAAGCACTTACGAGATAGGCTTTCCCATCATCATCCCGAAAAAGTGTCATATCCCTTGACATCTGCCCGTTAGGCTGAATACTGCCCAGATACCTGAACGGGCCGGACGGGCGATCACTCACGGCTACCCCGGCCCTGGCATACCCATAATCATTCTTATCGATATGCAACCACATGACGAACTTACCTGTCCGGTCGTTATAAATAACTTTTGGCCTTTCGATCACCCGCCCGGTATCAAGATCCGAACTTCCATTCCCAGCCATGGCGGCCAGGGCTATTCCTTCCTTTTTCCAGTTCAGCAGGTCTCTTGATGAATAACAGGATACTCCACCTGCCGGTACCCGGTAATCTTCCCAGTCGGTGATGCCGGGCACCCTCCAGGTCTTTCCCTGTTTGATCTCCCCATACCAGTAATAAACGCCCTTATGATAAAGGATCCCACCTCCATGCGCATTTATAGCGTTTGTATGGGTATCCTGCCATATTTCTCCCGGTCGTATAACGGAATCGGGTGTTTGTGCAATGGCTGACCGTATACCGGTCAGCAGGCATCCAACGAGCAAAATTGAAAAAAACGACCAGTACCCAAACTGTTTATTTCTTCTTTTCATATCCCGAATTTTATACCTAATCCCTCTTTCTGCAGGGAAAATGAAACTTTACTCAAACCATTAATCAAGCCCAAGTTAAACAATACTTCTATTCGGAGATGTGTTTGGTAATCCTTAAATTGCAGCTGCTCATTCAATTCAAAATTGTCTTCTTAATACCATCCTCTTTATGCGCTTGTCCCTTTTAACATTGGTCCTGTTATTATCGCTGTCAGGTCTTGCCCAGAAATATTACCTGTTCATTGGAACCTATACAAATACCAGCGGGCACAGTAAAGGAATCTATGTTTATCAGTTCAATGCAGCCACCGGGGATTTTAAACCCGTAAGCACCGCAGTTACAGAAAATCCCTCTTATCTCGCTCTTTCTCCGGGAGGAAAGTCAGTATATGCCGTCAATGAGACAGGAGGAACCAATCCGGGTGGTGTAAGCGCTTTCTCTTTCGATAAAACTACCGGTCATTTACAATTCCTGAACAAACAGGAGAGCGGCGGAGATGATCCCTGTTATTTGTCTGTGGATGCCGGCCGCAAATGGCTGATGGTAGCCAATTATAGTGGTGGCAGCTTGTCCGCTCTTCCTTTACGGGCAGATGGTTCGATCGGCGCCCTAACGCAGTCGATACAACATACCGGAACAGGAGCCGATAAATCGAGACAGGAAAAACCGCATGTACATTCCGTGACTTTTACTCCGGATCAACGATTCCTGGTAGCAGCCGATCTGGGTTTGGACAAACTTTCCATTTATCGTTTTAATCCCGGAGCAACTGATCATCCGCTCTCTGCACTCCAGGACTCTTCTGTGGTGATCAAACCGGCTTCGGGACCAAGACATATCAGTTTTTATCCCGGTAAACCCTGGGTATACCTGATGAATGAAATGAGCGGAGTCGTTGACGTCTTCCATTATGCTAAGGGGAAATTTACCCTGTTCCAGCAGATAAGTTCTCATCCTGCCGGCTATTCAGGCGATATAGGCAGCGCAGATATCCATGTCGCTCCGGGTGGTAAATATCTCTATGCTTCCAACAGAGGCGATGCCGATAATATAGTGGTTTATGCTGTCGATTCCGCCAGCGGCAAATTAACGGTGAAAGGATTTCAGTCCACGCTGGGGAAAGGCCCACGGAATTTTGTCATCGACCCGACGGGTCATTGGCTGCTGGCCGCCAATCAACGGACCGACAATGTGGTTATCTACCGGATAGATCCGCAGACTGGTTTGCTGACGCCTTCCGGCAAGCAGATTCAGGTTCCCAGTCCCGTTTGCTTAAAAATACTGAAGAATTAAAAACTAATCCTTCCATGCCTTCCGCAGGAATCTGATCCAGTTCCCGTGCAGTATATTCTCAATGTCCTGTGGTTTATATCCTCTGCCGGTTAACAGATCCGGAATTTTTTGGAGATCGGCAATCGTTTCCAGGTCATAGGGGCATTGTTCCTTTCCATAACCACCATCCAGATCGGTACCGATACCCACATGCAGAACATTTCCCGCCAGCTGGCAAATATGGTCAAGGTGATCGACCATTTTTTCCAGGTTGCATTGCATGGCTTCAGGGGTAGATTTTCCCCTTACCCAGCCAGGGACCATCATCCAGGCATCCAGGGGGCCGCCAATAACCGCGCCCTTATCAATCAGGACCTTGATCATATCATCACTGAACTGGCGGTTATGGTCCACAAGCGCCCTGCAATTATTATGACTGGCCCAAATCGATCCGTTGAAAAGGTCCATCGCGCCCCAAAAAGCATCGTCACACAGATGTGTAGCATCCAGGATCATATTCAGTTTTTCCATTTCGTGCAGCAATTCTTTTCCATCTTTCCCAAGATGGCCGGTGGCATCCGTACCATTGGCATAACGGCCAGGCCCATAATGAGCAGGCCCTACTGCACGCAGACCATATTTATATGCTTTTTCTAAATAGTTAAGTGCAATCAGGGAATCTGCCCCTTCCAAACTAAGGATATAACCGATCGGCTTTTTAAAATCTCCTTCTGCATTTTTATCATTAGCCCGTTCTCCCATCCAAAGCACCAGATGATTTTCCAACGATTTTGCATCCTTTATCATGATCATTTCCCCTTCTTCCTCCATGGCTTTATACCAGGCTAACTGGCCCTGTGTCTGGGACCAGGCCTGTTCAGGAGAATGCCAGCCGGGTAACGGATTACCCGGCGCTACATAACGCGCGATCTGTGTGGCTACGACCAAACCGATACCTGCGTTCCGTAATTCAGGAAATGCTACCGTTCCTTTTGCGCGATCGGGTTTATCTTTCCATCCTTTTTCCCGTTCCCGGATTGCCAGTACCGGCAAACGAAGATCCCTGTTCCATTCCAGGGCATTCATGCTAAGATCAAGATGTGCGTCAATTATAAACATAGTAAGATGAAGATAAGATTTTTTACCCCTGTTTGGCAGCACGTTGCATTCTGGTAAAAAAGCAACAATGATGCTGAAGGAAGAACCCTGAAAGGATTTCTTTTGGGGGTTTTCAAAAAAATATTTGCTGGATTCCAAAAACGTCCTACATTTGTATAGACAACAGTTGTCAATACACTATTAAACCCCCTCAATTAACCTGATAAAGCTCCGGAAGGATCCGGAACTGTATAAAAGGAGAAATTAGGATGAACCCGGAAGAATCGATAAAATCAATAACGATCGTTGCAGATCTGGCGCCTTACAAAAGAGCGTTGATTAGTTTACTTTATACCGGTTACCAGATAAGCGACCGGCTGAACGAGCAGTTAAAGCCGTTCGGAGTTTCTGAACAACAGGTGAATGTATTGCACATTATAAAAAAACAAAGTTGCTCTCCCTGTAATCTTTACAATATTCAGGAGCAAATGATGCATAAGATGAGCAATGCCACCAGATTAGTCGAAAAGTTACGTTTGAAGGGATTGGTCACCAGGGAAACCTGTGAAGACAACCGCCGCAGAGTGGAAATTTGCCTTACCGAAGAAGGGCAGCAGCTATTGGATAAAATTGAAAAAAAATTGAGCAAATTTCATTTCGAACACGAAACCAGGATGACAGACGAGGAATATATACAATTAGCGGATTTATTAGACAAAATGAGGAGGCAGGAGAAGAAGGACGGGGGATGTTGATTTTTTTTACCCTAACTGCTGTATATACAACAATTGTACAGTAGTTAATAGTACACACAACAATAGACAGTTAGCACACCAATAGATGAACTTTAGAAAATGACAGGCAATGAAACAAATTTTACCCATCCTTCTTCTCTTCTTGTTTTTTACAGGAAAGAATGACAGGCTTTACGCACAGGTGGAACAAGACACCACCGAAAATAAAGAGACTACCCGACAAAATATGCAGGACGCCCCTACCCGGCTCCTGCGTATTTACGAAGACAACGATTTCATTAATATATACGGCAAAGGCACAGACAATGCTTACACCAATGGTACCCGTATAGACCTTTTTTATACGAAAAAACACCCTTCCCGCTTCTTCATCGACCGGTTCATGCCAAAAGCCGGCGATAGCAGCGTAAATGTTTTCGGATGGGGGATCATGCAGATCATGCTTACGCCAAATGATATCGCTGTTACTGAACGCCAAAGTAAGGACTACCCGTATTCAGGGGCGTTATTCGCAACCCATACCCTTTATTCTTATGATCCGGTAAAAAAATATGATTTCCAGACTGAACTGATCCTGGGTGTGATGGGGCCGGCCTCTATGGCCCAACAACTGCAAACCTGGGTTCACAGGATAATCAATTATCAGCGTCCGATGGGATGGGGCAATCAACTGGGGACGGATATCCTGATGAATGTCAACTTTACCGCGGAAAAACAATTAGTGGCCTGGCGTTCTATGGCACCTTATGGGGAAGTGATCGGCGGAGGCCAGGCATTCTTCGGAACGATGCTCAACGGAGCGGCTGTCTATACCCTGATCCGGATAGGAATTATGAACCCTTATTTCGATGGATTTATGAGCCAGTACAATAATAGAAGAACCCATAATAAAGCCGGTAACGATAAGGTCAGGATTAATTTTGTCATCAAGCCCGAAGTGCAAATGATATTCACCAATGCCCTGCTGCAAGGTGCCCTTTTCACCGGCGCTCCTGGCGGCAAAAACCCCGGCAGCGGCGGCAGCGGCAATAAGAATGGAAACGGAAACGTCGAAGCAGAGGCCAGTCAATCTAATCCCGGTCTGCACAGGATGGTCTATTCCATTAATTATGGCATCGTGGTTTCATCGGGTCGCCTGGGAGTCTCCTTTATTCAAAGTTCAAGCTCTCCCATGATGAAAGGATTATATGACCACACCGTAGGGAATATATCCCTGTATTACGGCTGGTAAGACCGATCCCATGTTATATTTTTTACCACAATGTGAAGCATTTAATAATTAATAACCATAAATCAACAGAAGATGAAAACGACACGCAAGATTGGCATTTTATCAGCAGTTTTAGTTGCACTCGCATTGACAGGGAAAGCCCAGACGACGCTACCACAGAAAAGCGCCAGACAGGAATTCCGTTTAAGCGTTGGACCTGAGGCCGGTGTTCCCCTGGGAGATCTTTCCAAAGGATATGACTGGAGTCTCGGGGGCTCCGTCCAGGTGGATATCCCGGTCATTCAAAACCTTTATGTGACCGTTAATGCAGGGTACAACAATTTTTTTGTTAAAAAGGATCAGGCGGAGTTCCCGGACAAGAACCTGCAGCTGATCCCGGTAAAGGCAGGTTTGAAGTATTTCCCGGTCGGGAATATCTTTTATGTTCAGGGTGAAGCGGGCGCTTCTTTCCTGGCGAATAAATCAGACCTGCTTTCCAACAAGTCAGCCGCCTTCGTCTACGCACCGCAGATCGGAGCCTTGTTGAAACTGTCAGGTAAAAATTATATCGACCTGGGTTTCCGGTTTGAAAGCACGTCCTCCTTTTACAACGGAGGAAACACGAATAACTACCTGGGCCTGAGAGCAGCCTATGCTTTTGGTCTCTAAAAAATGTGTGAAGATGAATATGCCCTGAAGAAAAACAGTAAAAGCCCGTTCAGGTAAAAGCCGGGAGGCTTTTACCTGTTTTTAAATAAAAAAATTACGGGAGCTTAACCCTTCCCGTATCCCATAGTAAATAACCGATAATAAAAACAACCACATGTCCACAATAGAATTCAATGAATTATTGATCGGCCATACCGAAAGATTGAAACCTTACGCGATCACTCTTACCCACGATGGGGAAGAAGCAAAGGACCTTCTTTCGGAAACGATCTACCGGGCTTTAGCTAACCGGGATAAATATAACGAAGGCACTAATATACAGGCCTGGCTATTCACCATAATGCGCAATACCTTCATCAATAACTATCGCCGCAGGGGCAGGGAGAAAAAGATCTTCGCTTCCAATGTTCAGGGGACTCAGCATGCTTATTACGAACCAGCCACCCAGAGTCTGGCAGAAAGCAGATTGGGAAATAAAGAGATCCTATCTGCGATCCATTCCCTGCCGGATAGCTGGAGGACGCCTTTCAGCCTGTATTTCGAAGGGTACCAATACCAGGAAATTGCCGACCGGATGAATATAGCATTGGGGACTATTAAAAGCCGTATCCATTTCGCCCGTAAATTCCTGAAAGAACGGGTCAGCCGCTGACCCTTTTTTGTTAACCGATATTTAATAAAGGCTATCCGGATCTCTGCTGATACCACAGAATCTTAACGGGTAGCCTTTATCTTACCGGTTTTCTAAACTAACCCCAATTGCTTATCTTCGCGCCATGCATTATGTTTCTGTAGAAGGATTGAGTAAATCTTACGGCGTTAAGCCCCTGTTCCAAAATATTACCTTTCATATTGAAGAAGGCGACAAGATCGCCCTGGTTGCCCGAAACGGGAGCGGAAAGTCAACCCTGCTGAAGATATTAGCGGGTACGGAAACCGCCGAAAAGGGTACAGTCTGGATCCATAAGGACGTTACGGTTGCCCTGTTCGAACAGGAACCTGTTTTTATAGAAGAAAAATCCATTCTGGACAATATCTTCCATCACAATCACCCCATTATCAATGCTATAAAATCCTATGAAGAGGCCAGCGACGATGGAGATATTGACAAATTGACCGATGCCATCGTAAAACTCGACGAGTTGAATGCCTGGGATTTTGATACCAAGGTCAAACAGATCCTTGGAAAACTGAATATTCATCACCTTCATCAGACAGCAGGGTCTTTATCCGGTGGACAGCGCAAACGAGTAGCTCTCGCCAAAACATTGATCGATATCGGATTCGAACACAAGCATGTGTTGCTGATAATGGATGAACCTACCAACCATTTGGATGTGGAAATGGTCGAATGGCTGGAACATTATCTCAACCAGGAAAAAGTGACCCTTTTACTGGTAACGCACGACCGCTACTTTCTGGACGCCGTAAGTGAAGAGATCTGGGAAATGGACGGGAATAGTCTTTATGTGGTAAAAGGGGATTATGCAGATTTTTTAGAAAAAAAAGCCGCCCGTATCGAAAACGAATCGGCCAGCATCGACAAAGCGCGGAATACCTATCGAAAAGAACTGGAATGGATGCGCAAACAACCAAAAGCCAGGACCGTTAAAAGTAAAAGCCGGCAGGATAATTTTTATGTGGTTGAGGCAAGAGCCAAACAGCGGATGGAAGATCAACAGGTAGAGTTACAGGTAAAAATGAGCCGCCTCGGAGGAAAAATTGCAGAGCTGAAAAAACTATACAAAAGTTATGGCGATAAGGTCATCTTAAAAGGCTTTGATTATACTTTTAAAAAAGGTGAGCGCCTGGGAGTGATCGGAAAGAACGGAGTGGGCAAATCCACCTTTATCAATATTTTACAGGGAATCGAACAACCCGATAGCGGAAAGGTCAATATCGGGGAAACAGTGATCTTCGGCAACTACTCACAGGCAGGGCTTGTAGTCAAGGAAGACATGCGTGTCATCGAGTTTGTAAAGAATATTGCGGAGCATTTCCCCCTGGCGGATGGCAGTACCATGAGTGCCTCCCAATTCTTAAACCTGTTCCTGTTCCCACCTGAACAACAATACACCTATATATCGAGGCTCAGCGGAGGCGAAAAAAGAAGATTACATCTCCTGTCCATTCTTTTTCGCAATCCCAACTTCCTTATCCTGGATGAACCCACCAATGATCTGGATCTTCCAACGCTGGGTGTTTTGGAAAATTTCTTAAGTGATTACCAGGGATGCCTGCTGATCATATCGCATGACCGTTATTTTATGGATCGGTTGGTAGATCATCTCCTCGTTCTGGAAGGAGATGGCGTCACCCGTGATTTTCCGGGGAATTATACCCAATACCGCGAATGGGTTAAACTTGGTAAGGATGATGCCGCCTTCCGGCCGCCCGGTGATGGGTATAAAGCTTCCGATACCGATATCAAGGCCAGTCCGGCCAAAGCTGCTTCGGCTACCGCCGTTGCTACGGAAAAAAAGAAGTTGTCCTATAAGGAAAAAAGAGAGTTTGAATTGTTGGAAAAAGAAATGGCAGACCTGGGTAAAGAAAAAGAAAATGTAGAACAAAAACTCAATAAAAGCGAAACGCCTTTCGATGAGTTACAAAAATTAGCTCTCCGGAGCGGGGAGATTACCCGCCTGCTGGATGAGAAAGAATTACGGTGGCTGGAGCTTAGCGAGGGGGATAATTAGCCTACTGCTGTTTCCTGCCTGAAGCTCTTTTCCCGAATCCGGGAACCAGCATGGGTACATTAAGCCGGTATACAGCATACTGTTCACCAAAAACACGCAATAATTTCTGCTCTTCCAGCCAGGCCCCCAATACAGTATATATCGTGATCATAAGACAAGCGATCAGGTTACTCAGGAAAGGGAAGAACAGGAGCAGCGCCCAGATGAATAATAAGGTGCCCAGGTATAAAGGATGGCGCACGTATCTATGAAACCCGCCCGTCTCCAGTGATCCATGTCCGCCTTCTATCTCATCTTCGCTGCCTCGCTCCCTGAAAAATACCGCAACCCCGCTCAGATGGAAAAAATATTTATGTATACTGAAAACCATCAGTACAACCCCAACCACCCCAGCGGGCAAACCAATCCATAGCCTGATGACCGGAAAGGAGCCAACCGGAGAACTTCGAATGGAAAATTGCCACCACAAAATGGCCAGCATAAAGACCAGGGCAAATACCGAATAAAGGAACCGGTAATACCTAAACCCCTTCCCCATCCTTTCCTCAAAAAATGCCTTAACCCATTCAGCGGCCAAAAGGCTGTGGGCAAGGCCAAATAAAAACCACAACCCTGATAGCATCCAATGATCTGTATTCATTTGACAATTTGCCGGTTTTATACCCTTTTATCAGGCTATTATTACTATTCTCTTATCCTACAATATACATCTATCCCTTAACTTAGCCTTATCGTCAAAATTCAGGAAATTCATGAGAAAGCTTTTTTCAGTACTCTCCATTCTGGCAACTGTATGGGTCCATGCTCAAAAGACTCCCGATCCACGTCCTTTTGCCGCCACGATAACAGCCGCCGATCTGGCAACCCATTTATACATTTTTGCCGGAAAGGAATTCGAAGGCAGGGAAACGACGACCTGGGGGCAACGCAAAGCAGCTTCCTATATTGAAAATTATTTCAGGTCCATCGGCCTTCAGCCAGGGAATAAAGATAGCTTCCAAATGGTTTACCCGGTATTCCAGGACTCCCTGACTTCTTGCAGCATCCGGGTTAACGGTCATTCTTTTGATCTCAATAAGGATTTTGCGGTGAACGCCTCTTCCAATAATACGGCCACCCTGATAGGTAGTGAAATTATTTTTGCCGGATACGGGATCAGCGATTCCATTCAGAACGATTATAAAGGACTCGATGTTAAAGGAAAGATAGTCATGATACTGAACGGTCTGCCCGGAAGCCGACGGTCCACAGGTTCCGGAACCAGCGCCCCGCCTTTCCACAGAGGCAATCTTTCCTCCAATTTCAAAGTGGAAGCAGCCCGAAGGAACGGAGCATCCGCCTTGCTCATTATCCAGGGTGGTTTTCCCAGGAATTCCTTTGGAGACAAGGGCCCCTTGTACCGGGAAGGAAATACCGATGTTTCCTCCCCCAACCTCTTTTACGTTTCAGATAAAATTGCAGGTCTGGTAATGGGCGACGATTTTGCGATAGCAAGATCCGGAAGCCCCCAGCCTAAGTCCTATCCGGCAGATATATTGCTGCAGTTCAGTAAACAAATCGAATGCTTACAGGGAAGTGATGTACTCGGATTCCTGGAAGGGACCGATCTGAAAGATCAACTGGTTGTTTTATCCGCACATTATGATCATTTGGGAAAAATGGACACTGTTATTTATTATGGGGCCGATGACGATGGATCGGGTACTGTAGGTCTGCTGGAACTGGCTCAGGCATTTGCAGAGGCAAAAACTGCCGGAAAAGGCCCCCGCCGAAGCGTACTTTTTCTCGCCAACTCCGGCGAAGAAAATGGACTGTGGGGTTCGGCCTATTATACAGATCATCCTTCCTATCCCCTTGAAAATACCACCGTCAATCTGAATATCGATATGATCGGTCGTATCGACCCGAATCGTAAAAAAGGAGATTCTACCAATTATGTGTACGTGATAGGCGATGATAAATTAAGTTCCGATCTCCATCCCATCAATGTCGCTCAAAATAAAAAATACACTAAACTGGAATTGGATTACAAATACAACGATCCCAAAGACCCTCAACGGATTTATTACCGGAGCGATCATTATAATTTTGCCCGTAATGGAGTTCCTATCATTTTTTATTTCGACGGGATCCATTCCGACTATCACCGGCCATCGGATACTCCTGATAAGATCAATTATAACCTGCTGGAAAAAAGAACCCGTCTTGTCTTTTATACTGCCTGGGAAATGGCGAACAGGGATGATATGCTGAAAAGAGATATTCCGTTGAAGTGAAACAGTCTCAGCGGAAAAAATAACTATCGAGGATATTCATAGCATCCTTCTCATCTCTTGCACAGAATGAACAGGTAATGGTAGAATCGCTGGCCCCTCTTGTCTCATTTTCCCAGGTAAAATAGCCCAGTTGCTTTCCCGTCCGATCGGAAACCTTTAACGCATATTTATTCTGAATGATATACAAACAATTGCTGTCGGGAGCTGGAAATTGAACTTTGAAGCTTTTTTCCCCATTCAGAAAATGGGTGCCGAGATAGGTAAGATCGATATCTTCCGAGTCGTTGTCCTTACCCGCAGCATAGCGGATATAAGCTCTTTTATTATCCTTGATCCAAAAGGAAAAGCCTTTGTATTCTTTGCTATTTATTTTTCCATTGGAATAGGTGGCGACTCTTACCTTCTCGGGGGGATGCAGGAGGGAAAGGGTTAACGAAAGGAGTGCCAGTCTGATCATAGAAAAGGGGTTCGTTAAAAAATAAAATCCTGAAAAAACAGGAATACGCACTGATCAACGTCCGATCAGTGCGTATTAGTGTTTTTATATTGTTTTATGTCTTTTTATTTCACGATATCCAATAATTCGACATCGAATATAAGGGTAGATCCCGGAGCGATCATTTGTCCTGCCTGCTGGTCACCATAAGCCAGGTTAGATGGAATAAAGAGCTTCCATTTACTGCCTACAGGCATCAATTGCAAGGCTTCCGTCCAACCGGGGATAACTCCATTCACGGTAAGTTCAATGGGTTGCCCGCGGTCCACAGAGCTATCGAATACCTTTCCGTCCAAAAGCGTCCCATGATAATGACATTTCACTTTATCAGTGAGAGCGGGTTTTGGACCGGTTCCTTCCTTGATCACGGTATACTGAAGCCCACTGGCTAAGGTTATTACCCCGGGTTTATTTTTATTGGCAGCCAGAAATTCTTCGCCGATCTTTTTATTGCCGGATGATTTTTCGGATTTTGCTTTTTGCATGTAACTGACGATACAGGCATTGGCTTGTTGCTCATCCAACATCAGCTTTCCTTTCCTGTTTACATCGTTGATTGCCCTGGTAACGAGAGCTGTATTGATATTGGTAATATTCTGTTGTTTGTAAAAATTGGCTACGCTCAAGCCTATGGCATAACTTAAAGAATCCTGCGTAGTTCTTAAAACGGCTGCAGGCGCGGTGGTCTTTTTTGCGACGCCGGCTACGGAAGCGGCAGGCTTTTTCACCTGGGACCAGGCGGACAAACAGACAGATATACTAAGGGCAGATACGATGATTTTTTTCATTCTTGAATTTTGTGACGCAAAAATAGTGTTTATTACGATAAAGGTCAACCTGCAGGCTATTTTCCGCCAGGGAATATTAACGTATTCAGTTTCAATATGATATTTGCTTTTTCCGGTTCACCAGCCGCCCGTAGAACATGAGCATAACTTTTCAGTTCGGAGGCAGACTGGACCAGTGGTCTGATCCGGTCTGCCAGTGCAGGCAGCTTTTTTTCCAAATTTACGGCATCGTCTTCCCTGAACACCCCTATCAGAATAGCAGGTGCCGGGTATCGGGGGACATAATTTTCTCCCGAACTGATCATCAGGAGGTCTTTTTCCAGGGAGATTACCGGAGATTCAACGATGCGCCCTAATTCTCTGCCTTCCCGGAATCCCTTCCCGTCTGCATTATCGAATACCAGCAAATCAGGCACCCGGAAGATGTTCATTCCCTTTTCTTCATGGCCAGGACTCTGCTTATAGGCAGAATCCTCTTTACTGACCATGATCAGCTCTATATTAGCAGGATCTACACCACAATAATCCAGTATTTTATACATCCTTGGCACTTCCCTCCTGCTGTCTCCACACCAGGTTCCCATAAAGATCAGGAACCGTTTGCCATCCAGCATGGATTTGAGCTTGCCTGCCAGAGCGGAATCAACGGAATAACCGTTGTAGTTTTTGACGAACCATTCATTAAAGGGTGGCTTTTGCAGATTATCCCGGGTATTGATCCCGAGGAGATCAGGATTGTTATTTGTTCCGTGGTTGACGGCCAGTTTGGAATGACAGGAAAAAAGACAGGCTACCAGGCCTGCAAGGATCAGGTATGCATATATGGTGTTCATATGTTTATTATTTATCTATATAGGCTGTCGTCTTCTCATGATAAGATTTTATCATAGAAGATTCAGGCTAAATAAGTTGTGTCTGAATAGAAATAAAAGATGCCGGAGAAGCGTTTTTCTGATCAGACACGGGGAGGTTGAAATACCGGAATGTCAACCCCTGCGGGATAAAAGGAGAAGAAACGATCAGATCCGGACCTCAAAGGTTCCGGAAAATACCCCGAAAGGGCAACCACCGGATGGCCGGCAAAAACTTGTTCCGGTTTTAATTTGTAGGAAGTCCTCTCCGCACCGGGGAGCTCACCTGCCGATTTTTGGGTAACCTGTTGTTTTCCGCAGTCACAGGCAACAATGACGGAATAGGAAGGAGAAATGGCCGGACATTGTACATAATCCAGTATCCGGCTGTATTGAAACAGCAATAACAAAATAAAGAGTAATATGGATAAAATCCGTTTCAGAGAAAGAATTATGTACAAAAGAAAAATTAAGCAATTTTTCCGGGTATTGCAAATAGGTTGACAACAGGCTTATCCGTTGTACTATTATTCCTTAACGTTCTTTTACCTTATAGTCTCAGATTTTGGTCTTATTTTTAAATCCGAACTTAAAAACAAAAATATCCATGATGAAAAAATTAACATCCGTACTGTTCCTTTCCTTTTGTACCGTTCTGTTGGTAAATGCACAGGGCGGTTTGCTGGGGGGGGCTAAAAATGCCCTGAATTCTTTAAAAGGCGGTAAATCCGGTTCGCTCAGTTCGGATGATATCGTAGCAGGTTTAAAAGAGGCCTTATCGCAGGGAACAAAAAAAAGCGCAGACAAATTATCGGCCGTGGATGGTTTTTTCAAAGACGCAGCTGTAAAGATCCTTCTCCCGCCTGAAGCCCAGAAAGTGGAAAAAACCTTACGCAGCATTGGATTAGGTAAGCAGGTGGATGATGCCATCCTTAGCCTCAACCGGGCAGCAGAAGATGCTTCCAAATCGGCTGCCCCCATCTTTTTAAACGCCGTAAAAACTATGAGTGTACAGGATGGGTTGGGTATTCTGAAAGGAACAGATACCGCGGCCACCGCTTATCTCCGCAAATCCACCAATCTGCAATTGACTTCTGCATTCAGACCCGTGATTGATTCATCACTTCAAAAAACCGGTGCTACCAAATATTGGAAAACTGTATTTGAGACCTATAATAAACTACCGACCACTTTTACTAAGGTAAATACGGATCTCTCCGGTTATGCTACGGAAAAAGCTCTCCAGGGAGTGTTCTATTATGTTGCGCAGGAAGAAAAAAATATCCGTCAAAACCCTGCAGCACAGGTAACCGACCTGTTGAAGAAGGTGTTTGGAGGGAAATAAGAAATAAGCCATTAAAAAGCCGCCGGAAATTATCTCTCCGGCGGCTTTTTGCGTATACCACTTTCTCTAAGGTCTGTTTTCTATAAACAACCTCTATTTTTTCTTTTCCCTATCCCCTTCGTCAGCTTCTGCTTTTTTACGAAGTTGTTCCAGCAATTGCAGTCCCAGCAAACCGGTGATGGGCCCGTTGGACGTCTCTCCTCCTCCCCCGCTGCCTCCAATCAGGATATCCGGCATGATCCTGATCTGTTGAGCGCCGATCGCTTCCATTACTTTTAACTGGGTAAAATTACCGCCTCCCATGGCTTCCACTGCCAGTTTGTAGGACTCTGCCGAAGATTTACCGATAGCCAGGATCTTACCCGCTTCTGCACTACCCGTGAGCGAGATCTTTTCGGCATCCGCCTTTGCCAGCCATTCGATCTTTTCCGCGTCAGCCTTCGCCAGCAGTCTTGTTCTTTCTGCTTCACCGCTGGCCAGGGATTTCAGGCGGTCTGCTTCTGCAGTAGCCTGAAGACGTACGCTGTTGGCATCACCCGTGGCCTTCTTAACGGAAGCATCCGCAATCCGTTCAGCGATCTGTACACCCTGATCGGCTTTCACGATATCCTTTTGTATTTCTGCGATCGCCGTTTCCTTTTCCAGGCTTTGACGGGTTTCCTGTGCTTTCATTTGAGTTTCATAGGTCACCTTCTGTTCTTCGGCCAGTTTACGGTCGGTCAGGGTCTTCATCAGGCTTTCAGGAGGAACGATATCGCCGATCAGGGTATCAACTCCTATGACATTATATTGTTCCAGCACCTTGCCGATGTGCTCTCTTGCCGACTGCTGCCTTTCTTTACGCGTACCCAGGAAGGCGATCACATCGCTGTCCTGGGCCGAGTTACGGAAGTAATTACCAATTGTCGGCTCCAATACCTGGCTTACCAGATTGGTCATATTTCCAAACCGCCCGATCACTTTCGGGGCTTCTGTAGTCGGGATATGAATGATCTGTGAAACATCCAGGTTGAAAGGGAACCCGTCCTTACTTCGCACGGTAATGGTAGATAAATTTTTATCCAGCTGATGCGCTTCGCTCCGGGCATTGGCCCAGTTCAGGACCAGGTTGGTAGTGGGAACCAATTCCACTTTCATAATATAGGGGTTGATCGGGTATTTTCCAGGGCCTAACGGCTCTGCCCATACGCCCTTCGAACCCTTGGCAACAATATTACCATGCCTGAATTCCACGCCGCTCAGATCGACGCCGTCACTACCGACATAAGAAATCACTACCCCAACATGACCAATTGGGATCTCTGTCATCTTCACCGTTTCCACTTTGGCAAACCAGGGGTTCAGAAAATAGGTACCGGCCAGGATGACCTGTTCCTGCAAACCTTTATAACCGCCGTTGTTCATGAACAAGTCCACGTCCTGGAACCGGTTGTGGTCCCCGATGATCCTGCCTGCTATCTGTCCTTCCTCCAGGGGTTTACCTTCCTGCGTTGTTACAATCCCAACGGTATTGTCCGGTATGCTGACCATATCGGAGATTTCCACTTCGAACAGGAACGTATTGATCCGGTAGGAACCCGGAGTAATAATACCCGTCTGTCGCCCTTTTCGGCCGCCGCTCTTCAAAAAGGCCTGGGCATCCTGGAAAGAATCACAGGGCACCTTACGGGCAAGGATAGAGCCGGTTTCCAGTTCAGCCCCATCCCTGGCCAGCACTAATCCGATCTTACCGGTGGGTACGATCGTGAAGGATTGAAAACTGACATCGTATTGCCATATCCATTTTCCAAAATAGACACCAGGAGCCAGGGTTTGCGCCTGGAAGCCGGCCTCGCCCTCTGTAGCTATTATCCGGCCTTCCGGCAAGGACTGATTACCCACCAGGACGAACTTTTTAGTTACCAATCCGATCTTGTCCTCCGGCACAATGACCACTCCGAAAAAAACACGCAGGATCAGCCTGTATAATAAAAGACATAATAATGGGATACCGAGGATCAATCCCCATTTGATCAGCATTGACGTTTCCATTTGATTGTTGATTTAGGTTTTAGATGAAAAATAAATATTTCAGCCTGCATTTGGAAAACACAGTCAGCCATAGATGTTTCAGGAATTATAACCGAACGGGTTACAGTAAAAGATTAAATAACGACAACAGGATTCTAACTATTCACTGGAGGAGAAGTATTCAAAATGGTGAAACGGAGTTCGGCCCATTTTAATTCAGTTGTCTTAGTAGCGGGTTGCATAACTTATGTTAATTGATAAGGCAAAGTTTGTGTGTTTACAGTTCTGCCACAACAGAAATCAGGATGAACGGTATCCAGGAAACAAACTAACGGAAATAAGGGTCCCAGAAAAAGGATTAACGGAGATGGAAGAGCCTCCCCAACATGGAGAGGCTCTGAAAAAAACAATAAGTACTTAATTAATATTCAATGACTTATCCTTTGGATAGGTTATAAGGGTTACATAATACCTGATTCCTATTTATACAATAACTCATAATACTCATGAACCATACGCCCCGAATCGAATTGGTAACGTACATCCCTCATACCATTCTTGGCGATCTGCCTCCAGGTATCATATTTATCATAATACAAAGGAAGGATATCCTTTTCGAGGATCTCATAGACCTTATTGAGATCATATTCATCCTGGGCTTCCACATGCATATTGGCATAGTCGGCCTTGGGAACGACAAAACCATTATTCCCGTTATTGATGAATTCCGGGATCCAGCCATCATCGGTGGAAAAATTCACCGCTCCGTTCATGGCTGCCGTCATTCCACTGGTTCCGGATGCCTCACGCGGAACCCTGGGATTGTTCAGCCAGCAATCGGCTGCTTGTTTCATCCGTTTGGATAAGCCAAGTTCATAACCGATCACAACGGCAACATTTTTATAGCCTTTACTGAGGTGGACCAGGTGATTAAATTCATTGATCGCCGGGTAGTCCATCGGGTATGGTTTACCTCCCCAGATGATTTGTACCGGATATTTGGCGTTACTGGTTAGTTTGTTAAAACGCTCGATGTCCCTGGTTAGAAGGTCGGCTCTTTTATACCCTGCGAAACGACGTGCCCAGACTATGGTAAATACATTCGGGTCGAAAACTTTCCCGGTCTGATCGGCAACGATTTCAAAGGCTCTTTTCTTCATATATTTTTTGCGGTCGTCCCACCAATAATCATCCCCTCCCTCCATTTTCCGGTACAATTCCTTATCCGCCCAATAATTCCAGTTTTGTGCATTGGTAATGGATATGATCGGACAGATCCCGCTATATTTACTCCACATGGCCCTGGAAACATCACCATGCAAACGGGATACACCATTGGCCAACCTGGCAAAACGGAGAGCAGCGAGTGAATGGTTGAAGGCATCGTCTTCCATGCCCGTCAGTTTTTTTGTTTCTTCCACGGAAAGCCCGCAGAAATAACTCATCTTATGACATAGATATATATCGTGTTTCTCATTCCCTGCCTCCTCCGGCGTATGCGTGGTGAATACAAGTCGTTTTCTCACCTCTTCGATATTCCGGTTATATTTCTGATACAGATAAAAGGCAGCACTCAATCCATGTGCTTCATTCAAATGATAGAGTTCCGGATTAAAACCCAGTTCATCCACTAATTTAGCTCCTCCTACTCCCAATAAGATAAATTGAGCCACTTTGGTTGCCACATTCGCATCGTATAAGCGGTGTGTGATCGTCTGCGAAACATAATCATTTTCCGGAAGATCGGTGCTCAACAGGAATAAGGGAGCACTTTTAAAGGTTTCGGGTTTCAGATACCAGACCTTTACCCATACCGGATGTTCATGAATATTAACCTGGAATTTTATTCCCGTGTCTTCCAGGAAACTATACTGTTTCTCCATCCAGGTCACCTGCAGGGTCTGATCCTGATTCCGGGCCTGGTCATAATATCCGTATTTCCATAAAATGCCGATGCTTATCATATTCTGACGTAACTCATATGCACTGCGCAAATGCGAACCCGCCAAAAAACCCAGCCCTCCGCTGTAGATCTTCAGCGGCTGATGTACGGCAAATTCCATAGAGAAATAAGCAATTTTCTTTGAATAACGCTCGTCGACGGTGTAAGGCACATTAAAATTTCTAAAACTCATAGTTATTCCTGATTATTTTATCTATGTAAGAAGTACGCAATATAACGGATAATCCCGAATTGAATTGCCCGTCCTTCTTTCATTCGATTTATAGATTTTTTCTATTTTGATTTCCCCGGTCCTGGTTTATGCGCCGGTTTTGTTTTGAGTTCTTTTCTTTTGCCGTAATACCCTTCAAAAAAACATTTGATGTCCCTGTGATTACCACAACCCTCCAGTTCTTTCATCGTAACACCAGTGGTCCCAAAGGAAAAATCCACCGTACAGGGGTCTCCATTTGCCCGGTAGCGGGCAACATTAGCCGAGATGAGTTTCGCCTCTCCTTTTAATTCCCCCTTACAGGAACTTTCATCTTTCTCAAAATGCACGAAGACTAAAAGACGGGAATTATCCTTGCCATCACGAACAGTAATAAAGTTGCGTTTATCCTGCATATAATCCCCGGTGAATTTATGTTTGCGTGGCAATGTATCGATCGGATTATAAACGGGTACAGGCTTATTACTGGCCTCATTCGATTCAGTCATAATAAGCGTAAATACGCCTGCTTCATTAAAGACATAAGTATCTTTTCTGAAATAAACCTGACCCCCTGTTGTTTTCCGCTGATGGGTGATGGAAATGGTGTATTTGGAATCCATTCCGGCCTGGCCGCTTATACCCGCCTCATTGTCCAGGTAAATAAGGGGCTTGGATACTACAAATTTATTTTTTTTATCAAGTCCAAGAATAAAAAGTGCTTTCCTGGAAGCGGTGGAGGCTTTGACGAAAAGATAAGTCTCATGATCTGGAACCACTACCTTGCCGGCTGCGAAGAGCCTTGGTTTTATTTCCTTACCGAAATACCGGGTCAGCACGGTGTCTGGGATGAACCGGGAGAATAGGTTATTATTAATTATGACCGAATCGTTCTCCTTGCGCCTCAGCAGGGTATCGGACACCAGGTAAGGTAATTTAAGAGGCTGGAAAAATTCCACAAAATCACTTACATCCACTTTTTCGTCATTTTCGGCCAGGGACACCTTTTTGTTTTTGCAGGCAAACAACAGAAGGGTTAGCACGGTCATCAACAGGTATTTCTTCATACAAGGTGTTATTGAAAGCCTCATTTTCAGCCCTAAAAGTAACCATTCAGGACAAGAAGCGGAAAAATGAGGCTTCCTTTTATCAATATTTAATTTTAGATTTGTCTAAATTTAATTTTAGTCAGCCAGAATAATTAAAATGCAATATTCAGTCAGTAAAGAGAACCACCTCAAAGCTATTTTCCACCTGCAGAGTGAACAGGGTATGGTGACCACCAATGCCCTGGCTGCCGCTTTGCAGACCCGTCCCGCTTCCGTGACGGATATGCTTAAAAAGCTGAAAGAGCAGAAATTATTGCTCTATGAGCGATATAAAGGGTTCAAATTGAACAATGAAGGCAAAAAAGCCGCTATTCAGGTCATTCGAAAACACCGGTTATGGGAATATTTTTTGGTGAAAAAGCTGCAATTCGGGTGGGATGAGGTGCATGAAATAGCTGAAGAACTGGAACATATCAGCAGCAAAAAGCTGGTAGACCGCCTGGATGCCTTCCTTGGATTTCCAGATACGGACCCCCATGGGGATCCTATCCCGGACGCTCAGGGAAAATTCAACATTTGCCAGCAGATAAGTTTGTCCGAACTACCCCTGAACAAGATGGTCGAAGTCTCCGGCATAGCCCGGCAAACGACCGAAATGCTGGAATTATTACAACACAAACATATCCGGTTGGGTACCAGGCTTGAGGTAAGGAAAAAATTCCCGTTTGACGATTCCCTGGAAGTAAAGGTGCGCAACCGTCCGGCCGTTACAATCAGCGCCCTGGTTGCCAAAAATGTGCTGGTAAAGGAGGATAAGTATGAATAACCCTCATCGTAATGTTTCGCTGAGCGAAGTGCACGGCAGTGTGGATGCTACCCTGAAAGGGCCGCGGTGGCGACAGCTATTTGTTTTTTTTGGACCAGCCTATCTGGTAAGCGTTGGTTATATGGATCCTGGCAACTGGGCCACGGACCTGGCTGGAGGAAGCCAATTTGGCTATAGCCTGCTATGGGTATTGCTGATGAGCAACCTGATGGCTATCCTCCTGCAAAACCTTTCGGCAAGGCTGGGTATCGTCCGGGGCCGCGATCTGGCACAGGCGAACAGGGAGGTCTATCCCCGTTATATAAATATCGCCCTTTATGTGCTGGCTGAGATCGCCATTGCCGCCTGTGATCTGGCTGAAGTGTTGGGAATGGCCATCGGCATTCAGCTTCTCACGGGTTTACCGCTGGTATATGGCGTCTCCATTACCGTATTGGATACTTTCCTCCTTTTATTCCTGCAAAAGCTGGGAATGCGCAGGATGGAAGCATTTATAATCGGTCTTATCGCCGTTGTAGGCCTTTCTTTCGGAGTCGAGATCTTTCTGGCCCGCCCGGATTTAAAGGAAGTAGCGACCGGGCTGGTACCTGTCTTACATGGAAAAGAGGCCTTGTATATCGCCATCGGTATCATAGGGGCGACAGTAATGCCGCATAACTTATACCTCCATTCTGCCCTTGTTCAGACACGGAAGATCCTTCCTGGAGCAGAACACATGCGCAAGGCCCTGAAAATCAACTTCATGGACAGCGCTGTCGCTTTGAACCTGGCTTTTTTTGTAAATGCAGCCATCCTGATCCTTGCTGCCACGGTTTTTTTTAAGACGGGGAATACCCATGTGGCCTCCATTAAAGAAGCCTACCAACTCCTGCCGATGCTGGGAACTACAGTTGCGCCAAAATTATTCGCCATTGCCCTGATTGCAGCCGGCCAAAGCTCGACGATCACCGGAACGCTGGCCGGACAGATTATCATGGAAGGGTATTTGCAATTACGGATCAACCCCATGATGAGAAGATTGCTTACCCGTTTGCTCGCTATAATCCCTGCGGTAGCCGTTATTCTTATTTCCGGTGAGGAAAAGGTGGATAGTCTGCTCATCCTGAGCCAGGTGATCCTTAGCGTTCAACTGGGATTTGCGGTCATTCCCCTGATCCATTTTGTAAGCGATAAGACGACCATGGGAGATTTTTCTATCAGCCCCTTCATCAAAGCTTTATCCTGGATGGTTGCCTCGTTGTTGGTGTATCTTAACATTAAACTGGTCTCTGAAGAAATAAGTTCATTTTTTATGGAACCGGGTAATCTTATCTGGAAAGGATTGATCCTTATCTCAGGGCTTGCCGCCATCCTGTTGCTGCTATATATTGTTTTGCACCCCTGGATCAACCGGCAATCCCAGCGAGCCTCGATCCAGCTCCACCCCCCGTCTGCTTACGGAGATCTGCTTGACCTGCAGGTCCCTGTCTTCCGGCATATTGCCATCGCACTTGATTTCAGCAAACATGATGAAAAATTACTGGCTTATGCGGTTGGGCAGGGAGGAAAAGAAAGCGGGTATCTGCTAATACATATCGTGGAAAGCGCCTCGGCCAGGATGTTAGGACAGGAAAGCGATGATTACGAGACCAGGAGGGACCAGGAAAGACTTGACCTTTACGCGGCAGCACTGCAACAAAAAGGGATCAGGAGCAGTACCTGCCTTGGTTTCAGGAACCGCAGCCGCGAGATCGTACGTATTGTAACCGAAAAGAAGGCCGATATGTTGGTGATCGGCGCTCATGGGCATAGCGGGCTGAAAGATTTTATTTATGGAGAGACCGTCAATACGGTCCGTCATGATCTGAAGATCCCGGTTCTGATTGTAAGTTTGTAAGAGCCCTCAACGTTTGGCTTTCTTAGGTCTCAACAAATGTTTAAGACGGCTGAAGGTCTCTGGTTTTATATTTAAATAGGAAGCAATATATTTCTGCGGAACCCGCTGCAGCATATGAGGGTGGTTCCGTACATATTCCAGGAAACGCTCCCGGGTATTTTTTTGTAATTGGTCGAAATACCGGTAATCCTTTTTAATGAATTGGTCAGAAACCAAAAGTCTGCCCAATCGCTCTACTTTTGGATATGACGCATATAGCTCCTGCAAATTATCGTAACTAATAGAAAAAAAGATCGTGGGTTCGATAGTTTCTACAACGGCGCCGGACGGTTTTCGATAATGAAAGGACAACTCTGAATGAACGATATGGCCTTCGGTGGCCAATTGGACAACCACCTCCTTATTTTTTATAGGAAGATATTTCCGAACCAGCCCCTGTGCAAGAATATTAAGATAATTCTCTATTTCGCCTTCCCTGGTAACCTGCACTTTTTTATCGAATTCCCTTATCTCGATAAATGGCAACAGCCGGGCAAATTCGGCGGCAGTCAAGGGAACAAATGCTGAAAGGTATTGGTGGAGACCTGCAAGGGCGGTCCTGACCAACAGGGTCTGCTTATTCATTGCCTTCCTTTTTACCGGGCCCTGATGGTTGTTTCATGGGAAGATTTTTCAAACGACTGAATGTTTCGGGTTTCATATTCAAATAGGAAGCCAGGTATTTATGGGGCACCCGCTTCATCAGGTCAGGATTTTTCTCAACAAATCTTATCAAACGTTCCCTGGCATCTATGCGAAGGGATTCCAATTCCCATTCCTCCTTTTGCAGGTAAAAATAAGTGGTCATCATCCGGCCCAGTCTTTCCATCCTGGGAATTTCATGGTATAATTTTTCCAGGTTCTGCCTGGAGATCGAAAGAAAAGTGGTTTGTTCAAGGGCTTCGACGATATAGGGGGAAGGATTCCCCGATAAAAAGGAGGCGGAAGAGCTGATCAGCTCATTTTCCCGGGCAATGTGGGTAATAACCTCCGTTTTCCCTTTTATGAAATACATACGGGCGAGTCCTGTCACTAAAAAATTCAGATAATTTTCCACCTCTCCGGCCCTTACCAGCGGCTCTTTCTTATCAAAATTCCTGATCTCCAGCATCCCGGTCAATGAAGAAAACTCTTCATTGGTCAGGTCTAAATAAGCCGATACGTATTGCCGCAAGGAATCTAACATCCACTGATAGGTATTATATTAGCTGCAAACATACAAAAAAGGAAAAAAACCCTGCAAGACTAAAATGGACCACGGGTCCATTGGCTATAACCGAGCAAAGCGTAACTGAGTTCCGTTCGAAGGAGAACGGGACGAAAGTTACGGGCGTAGCCCTAAAGAACAAGACAAAGCAAGGAACGACGCTTTGGCGAAGTTCCCATCATAATGGGATGAACGCGGCAAGGGGTAAATTTTAAAAAAACCCCGCCGCGTTCATCTTAATTCACCCAATTCTTGTAGGTTTGCTATCTTTTGAATGTAAAAATGAAGAAATATGGCCAAGAAAATCAAAGTTGCAAATCCCGTAGTTGAGCTGGACGGGGATGAAATGACCCGGATAATCTGGAAATTCATTAAGGACAAATTGATCCTCCCTTATCTTGAACTCGATATTAAATATTATGACCTGGGTGTGGAATTTCGCGACGAGACGAACGATCAGGTGACCATCGACGCCGCAAACGCCATTAAACAATATGGTGTGGGGATAAAATGCGCTACGATCACGCCCGACGAGGATCGTGTAAAAGAGTTCAAACTGAAACAAATGTGGAAAAGTCCTAATGGGACAATCCGGAACATTTTGGATGGAACGGTTTTCCGCGAACCTATCGTAATGAAAAACGTTCCCCGCCTGGTGTCCAATTGGACAGCGCCGATTATCGTAGGCCGTCATGCCTTCGGAGATCAATACCGGGCGACGGATACGGTTATTAAGGGAAAAGGCAAACTGACCATGACCTTTACTCCTGAAGGTGGCGGAGAACCGCAGACCTTCGAAGTATATAACTTCAAGGGCGATGGTGTAGCCCTTTCTATGTACAATACGGACGAATCGATCATTGGTTTTGCCAGAAGCTGCTTCAACATGGCTCTGAGCAAAAAATGGCCTTTATACCTTTCCACCAAAAACACCATTCTGAAAAAATACGATGGTCGTTTTAAAGATATCTTTGCAGATATATATGAAAAGGAATTCGTACAGAAATTCAAAGAGGCCGGTATCGTATATGAACATCGCCTGATTGATGACATGGTCGCCAGCGCCTTGAAATGGAATGGTAATTTCGTTTGGGCTTGTAAGAACTATGATGGTGACGTTCAGAGTGATTCAGTAGCCCAGGGATTCGGTTCTTTAGGGCTGATGACTTCTGTACTGGTCACACCTGACGGAGGAATTATGGAAGCTGAGGCTGCCCATGGAACGGTTACCCGTCACTACCGCGACCATCAGGCCGGAAAACCGACATCGACCAACCCTATTGCTTCTATCTTTGCCTGGACAAGGGGTCTTGCTTTCAGGGGCAAACTGGACGGGAATCAAGCCCTGATCGATTTTTCCAACGCCCTGGAAACGGTATGTATCGAAACTGTCGAGAGTGGCAGTATGACAAAGGATCTGGCCATTTGTATCCACGGCAATAAGGTGGAGCATGGCAAACATTATCTCTATACAGAAGAATTCCTGGATGCTATCGATCAGAATTTGCAAAAGAAGCTGTTATAAAAATAAAAGACTGGTAACCAGGTTAAAAAAAGAGTCCCGCCATTATGGGACTCTTTTTTTTAATCGTCTGGAGGTAGATGCAACTGTTATAATGAATAATGCTGCCTCTATAATGAATTATAATTCCTGAACGCTTCTTCCCGCTCAATCAGCAGCGTCCTGGTATTTCCTTTTTTGAGCAAACGCTGAAAGCTGAAATCCTGTTGATCTTCCTTCTCATATAGTGCATGGAATTTAGTTATCCCCTGAGCCGTATATATCCCGCAAAAAGGCTGAGCAAACGCGGTTCCCTGGTATACAAAAAAATCCGGACGATCTTCCCGCTCTTCCTGGTAAAAACAAATCATCCGCCTGATTGTCATTTCATCCAGGTCAAGCAAATCACAGGATAATAACAGGAGATCTTTATCAGGATTTTTTTTATGCGCGCTTATTAGCCCTTTCATGGGGCCAGGCCAGGAGACAGCATCCACGATCAATTGGATAGAAGGAATAATAGCGGAATATAATTCCCATTGGAGCTGGCTAATGGAGAAAACGACTGGTATCTGGTGAGAGGCAAGTTTATCTCTCATGTATATTACCCAGGGAATGCCCCCCTTTTTCAATAAACCTTTATCCCGTCCCATTCTCCGGCTTTCTCCCCCGCACAAGACGACTCCTAAAAGATTACCGGCTGGATTACCGGAGAGATTACCTGCCGGATTGCCAGATGGATTATTCATAAATATGCTTCGATACATCCCCGGTAACAGTATGGCAATTGCAATTATTTCCCCATTCATGGGTGCCATCCGTATAATGTTCGCATTTCCAGATCGGGGCCTCATGTTTGATCCTGTCAATAATATAACGATTCGCGGCGAAGGCTTCCCGTCGGTGGGCCGAGGCGGTGATTACCACCACGGCCGTATCACCCGCAGACACCTTTCCAATCCGGTGCTGAGCTATGGCGATATGCAGTTTCCACTTATCTTTTGCTTCTTCCAGGATATCTCCGATCATCCTGATCGCAAGGGAAGAATAGGCTTCATATTCCAGGAAAGCGACCGCTCTGCCCTTGTTGTTATCCCTTACTTCACCGCTGAATAATACGACCGCTCCTGCTCCGGGATGGTGAGCCATACTCATCTGTCCTGCTAAATCAAGGGGCTCCGGAGAAAGGTATGCTGAGGAAAGATTATCCTCCGCTGCTGGGAGGGATGATGATGACCGTATCATGTTCCTGTAATTTATATTCATTATCGATAAACCCGTCTTCGACGGCAAACCTGCAGCTCTGCAACAGTTCTCCTGCGCTTTCATTTATCGCCAGCAAATGTGTTTTTAATTCATCCGTATTCCGGGCTATTTCCACCAACTCGAATTCGGGTGTAAAATAATCTTTCAGCGCAGCGTATACATGGATTTTCATATCTATTAATTTATACTTATCCCATAAATCATCCGCCAATATGGAGCATGCTCAGATCGCTCCCCTTGAAGCGTAAAGTCTGTTTCTGTAAGAGTGCCTTTTTTAATTTTATATTCAACCCGTCAGCCCCATCGGTGTCCTCCAGGGCAATTGGATGATTACTACTCAGGCAACCATAGATATTTCCCTGGCTATCCAGCCGGAGACGATTGCAATCCTGGCAAAAAGGTTCGCTTTCATTGGCAATGATGCCAAATTCCGCACCATTATCCAGTTGCCAGTAATTGGCGGTCGCCGAACCAGCGCGCTCAAGGGGTGTAAAATGATATTGTCCGGAAATTACCTTGAGAATTTCTTCCTGGGAAAATAAATATTTTTTTGATGACTCGTGCAAATGTCCCATCGCCATAATTTCAAGGAAACGGATTCTGAGATTACGGGATATGGCAAAATCAAGTAAAGGCAGGATCTGTGTGTCATTCATCCCCTTCATGACCACTGAATTGATCTTCACGGACAGACCTGCCTCAAGGGCGGCATCGATCCCCCGGAAAATGCGTTCGGCAGAATGACGTTTGCTCATCCGGAAGAATATATCTTCCTCAATTGCGTCCAGGGATACATTAATGGATTCCATTCCCGCGTCTTTCATCGGGGCGGCCAACCTCTCCAGCAAAAAGCCGTTAGTGGTTAATCTGATCGCTGAAATTCCTGCCAGGCGTATACCTTTGATTAATTCAATCAATCCGGGATATAACAGGGGTTCTCCCCCTGTCAAACGGATCGTATCCAACTGAAGGCGTTCATGAAGCCGCCCGATCACTCCCAGCAGGCTGGGCACGGACAGCGATGTGGCCTTTTCGCTCTTTTTCAGGTAATCATCCCCCGCAACGCAATACACGCAGCCAAGATTGCAATGATTGAGCAGGCTTACCCTAAGCGTTTTAAAGGTCCTTCCATATTCGTCTTTGATCGCTTGCATATTTATCTACAAAAGAGGTATCCTCCTGTTCATAAAGGTACGATGACTATTAATGATTTAACAGGGATTTTTCAATGGCCGTAAAGCCCTCTTTTCCCCCTCCGCAGACAGGACAGCTATACCCTGAACTGGTCTTTTCAAAAGGGCGGCCTGAAGGCTCTCCATTCTCCGGATCTCCATACCTTTCATCATAATGGGTAAGACAATGCCGGCATTGAAATACCCGGGGTTGCTCTGAGGTAACCGGGACATCTTCTTTTCCCCTCTTTCCTCTGCCACCCGGATTTCCCTGCCCCTGACGGTAAAACAGGGAAGGTATCCGTTCCTGCGTCATTTGCTGTTCATAAAAATACTTACATAAGGAAGCCAGATAAGGATAAAGATTTTCCTTTTCAAGGCCATCCCGGAACAGGATATACTCCTTGGAATTGGCATTAAAATCAGGCGTATATAAAATAGCATAACGGTCCAGCAATTTCCGTTGGGAAGGCGTCCCTCCTTCCTGTTTACGGATAATGATCGATCCCGACAAACCCGACTTCGGGCGGGTCTTAATGGCAAAACATAAACCGTATGTCCGGAGGTCATCGTTATCGAAAAGACGTACCAGCCAGCGTTTCAATCTGAGGCCCTCCTCGCAAAGATCCTCTGCCTGCCAGTTCAGTTCATTGGACGCATGCCTGACGTTAATTCGGTGTTTGTTCAATACAAAATCCCAAAGACTGCGGTCCTCCTGCCCGATCCCTTTGATGATAAGGGATTTCCAGGGAGTAGTGTATAACTGGCCGACCTTGGTTTGGAGACAGAGGATACAAATGTCTTTCAGAAAAGAAAGGGGAAATAATTCTTCCCTGCGGTAAATCCCCAGCCAGAGCTTATTCCCATAGCGGTTAAACCCTTCATAATAGGGCAGATTAAATGCCGGTAATTTTAATGGCTCCGTAACCGGTTGGGAGATAAAACTTTCTCTTTCCTGCACTTCTGTATATAAACGATCCCCATTTATGGTAGGCTGGTCGACGAACAACTCTTTTTTATGAAGAATAATTTCTTCGACTACCCGGCTGATCCTGGGAATATCCCTGAAATAGATCAGGTCTTTCCACTGGTAAATAAGAGAGGTTCTGGGGAACCGGATATAAAGGAACCAATAGTTCCCGATATCTGAACTGATAAAATTGATATTCCCGGTAAAAAAAGGAACAAAGGACTGCTTGCTCTCGACCAGGTTGACTTTCAGCCCGGGGCGGAAATCAAATCCATCCAGGATATCTTTATACAATCCTTCGCTAACCCAATCTGATTTTTCAAAAACGTTCTCGCAAACATAGGAGCTGACGATATTGGGGAATTTATCCTCATTGACTTCGTAACTAATGCCTGCCTCCTTAAGATCCCGGAAAAGACCCGCACCGAATTTATCGGCCACCTTACAGAACAATTGCTGACGGGTTCCAAATTGTATTTGGGTCACTTTGGCCTTCTCCGCTGCTTCTGTAATAGCGTACAAATCCCCTGCGGACACGATCCCTCCGGGAAGATTGATCCGTACTATATGATTTTTTCGAAACACCATTTCAGAAAATGATTTACTTTTTGTTCAATTCCTCTTCCAGGATCTTCTTTACCTCCGGTTTGCAAGAACCGCATCCTGTCCCTGCGCCGGTAATGGCACACAACCGGGCCAGATCTTTGCAACCTGAGCTTATCTGTATTTCCAGGTTGCCGCTGCCGACGTGGTTACAGCTGCAAATCAATTTTCCCAAAACCGGCTCTGTTTTTTTTCCACTGCGCAGCAATTGCAGGCGTTTTTCATTCAATTCTGTTCCACCGGTGATCAATTCGCGGAATTCCTGGAACTCCGCTTTATCTCCAATCAGGATCGCGCCGACGAGACGGTCCTGGTATATAATGCATTTTTTATAATAACGCCGGGATCTGTCAATGAATAAAATCTCTTCATAGTCCTGTTCATTGGGGCTTTTGGAGAGACCGATACTGCAAAGGTCGAACCCATGGATCTTAATAATATTCATGGGCACGGTTCCGGAGTAATAAGAAGTGATGTCCCCATTCAAATAACCGGCCACGACACCCGCCTGTTGTTCCGCCGCTGCCGTAAATCCATATAACGTTCCTTTGAACTCTGCAATCTCTCCGATCGCAAAAATAGCCGGGTCATTGGTTTGCAAATACTCATTTACGATAGCCCCCCGCTGACAATGCAGGCCGGCTTCCCGGGCTAATTCAATATTTGGCGTCGTTCCGATCGCAAATACCAGCGCATCGCAATCGATAGTCCTTCCGCTTCTCAAACGAAGACCCGTTAGTTTGGATTGACCGTAAAAAAGCTGTACTTCATCGTCATAATATACTTCGCAGCCCTGATCAAGGATTTCTTCCTGCAATAACTGACTACCCAATTCATCCAATTGGCGGTCGAGGAAACGTGAAGTCCTGTGTACGATAATAACCTTTATGCCGACCTCCCGTAAAGATGCGGCCAGCTCAAGCCCCAGGAGTCCCCCGCCGATGATCACCACTTGCCCTTCCTTTGGTAAATGGCCCAGGAAACGATCGGCATCCGCCCGGCTACGCATGGTAAATATGCCTTCGAGTTTCGGAACGTTCTTTGGTATGGCAGCCCTGCTACCGGTAGCCAGGATCAGGGTATCGTATCCGGTTATTCCTCCATTCGAGTCAATGACATGTTTATTTTCCCGGTCTATCCTTTCAATTCCAAGCCCCCTGTTCAACCGGATCCGGCTGCCCAGTTCTTCTTCATCGGTCATCTTAACCAACTGGTCCCATTGCTGGGTTCCGCTGATATAATCCGGAAGTTGTACGCGATTGTAAAAAGGCAGATTTTCTTTGCTGAATATGGTAATTTCATCTTCCGTGTTTACCCCCCGGTAAGACTGAACAAAACCAAAGGCCCCTGCACCTGCACCAACAATAACGATCCGTTCCTTTTCCTTTTTGAATTTCCGGACCCGGACTGCTGAAAATTTAAAATCGGGTTCTTTGGAGACAGGATCTACCAGGTTTTGGGTGAGGTTATTGACCCGGTTCAGGTCATTTCCCAGGATCTTTCCCCAATGCATAGGAAGAAAGACTACCCCCTTTTTGATGGCGGAAGAAAGTTTTGCTTTAACCCGCACCTCTCCTCTCCTGGATTCCACGGTTACGGTATTATTGTCGGCAATATCCAGGGCCTGGGCATCTGCCGGATGTATTTCCAGGAAAGCCTGTGTGTAATGCTGTTTCAATTTATTGACCTTTCCTGTCTTGGTCATGGTATGCCATTGATCACGTATACGACCGGTGGTCAGTATCAGCGGAAAATCCTCATCTGGCCCTTCACTGGTAAATGTATCGGATACCGCATGAATAACAGCCTTTCCGGTAGGAGTATAAAATTTATGATCTGTAAACAAACGGGCGGTTCCCTGCCCTTCTGACTGATAATTTTTCAACGGGTATTCTCCTTCTGTCTCCGTTTCTTTTACTATAAATGGGCGGTAAGGCCATTGAACAGATCTTTTCGATCGAAGTATCTCATAATTTAAGCCGCTGATAGAAATGGATGTGCCTGCAGTCAGCGACGCATGCTCCAGGAATATGGCATCACTCCCGGAATAATCGAACCCTTTATAACCCAATTTGCGGGCAAAATTGCAAATGATCGATGCGTCCGCCAGGGCTTCTCCCGGAGGATCCACTATTTTTTCCAGGTAACTGATCCTTCTTTCGGAATTGGTCATCGTTCCTTCTTTCTCGGCCCATGCGGCAGCAGGAAGGATCACATCTGCATAGGCCAGCGTCTCTGGTTTATTGCTTACTTCCTGCACCACGACGAATTTGGCATTCCGGAGCGCCTTTTCTGCTGCCCTTACATCGGGAAGGCTGACCAGGGGGTTGGTACCGATGATCCAGATGGCCTTCAGGCTTCCATCCGCCAGGGCTCCGAACATTTCAGTTGCAGTAAGGCCCGGTTTGCTGGAAAGAGGTCCGCCACCCCAAAACTGTTGTACTTCCAACCGGTGCACAGGATTTGCCAGGTCGCGGTGGGCAGGCAGCAAATTGGCAAGCCCTCCTGTTTCACGCCCACCCATCGCATTGGGCTGACCAGTCAGCGAAAAAGGCCCTGAACCAGGCTTGCCAATTTGTCCGGTTATCAGGTTGAGATTGATCAGAGAGAGGTTTTTATTTACACCGGCAACACTTTGATTCAAACCCATGGTCCACATGCTGATAAAACCCTGAGCCTTTCCGATATAGGTTGCTGCAAGACGTATATCTTCTTCCTTCACCCCGCAAATAACCGAAGCTTCGGCAAGCGTGCGTAAAAATACCTGTGCTTTGTATTGTTCAAACCCTTCCGTATGTTCGCGGATAAAATCCGGCCGGATAAATCCATCTTCGATCAGGCATCTGCCAATGGCGTGATTCAGGGTAATATCGGTACCCGGGTTGACCGGCAAATAAAGATCTGCGAGTGCAGTTGAGTCAGTACGCCTGGGATCTGCGACAATGATCTTCGTTTCCGGATGGGCTGCTTTACGGGCCTCTATCCTCCTCCATAAAATAGGGTGACACCAGGCAGGATTGGCCCCGGTAACAAAAAAGCAGGTTGCCTCCTCGATATCGGCATAACTGACCGGCACGCTGTCTTCCCCAAGTGCCATCTTATAAGCGGCCACAGCGCTGCTCATACAAAGCCTCGAATTACTGTCGATATTGTTGCTGCCGATAAACCCTTTCATCAGCTTATTGATCACATAATATTCTTCTGTCAGGCATTGCCCCGAAATATAAAAGGCTACCGAATCAGGGCCATATTTATCGATGAATGTTCTGAACACGGCAGCAGCCCTTTCCAATGCCGCATCCCAGCTTACGCGTTGCAAAGGCATGCTCCTGTTATAACGCATTTGCGGATAAAGCAGGCGGTCGGATCTGTCGTTTACAGTATAATGAAGATTAATGCCTTTACTGCACAACATTCCTTTATTAACAGGGTAAGCGGCATCTCCTTCCACCGTAAGACTTCCTTTTTTGTCTTTATGCACAACCACTCCGCAACCCACTCCGCAGTAGCAGCAGGTAGAAGTAAATTTATTGGAATGTTGCGGGTCGTTGATCATTTACAGTATCCTTAAATTTTAATTGGATGATATCCCGGAAAAGGAATTGCCGGAAGAAGTCCTGGAAGACAGCTCAGGCTTTTTGAAACGGGTAATCAGGATAATCACCGAAACAATCATAACGGTAATGCCTATATATTTGAATGCCTGTCCGTAGGTTAAGGAATCGGATTTGAATAAAAATCCGAAAAACATCCCGCCAAGATTTCCTCCTGCTCCCACAACGCCGCTTATAAGTCCGACATTCTTTTCATTTATAAAAGGAACAATTCCATAGGTAGCGCCATTGGCCATTTTCAGGAACAGGGCAAAGGACAACATGGAGACGATGGCCATCCCAAAACTTCCTGCACCGGCAAAAACGATCAGTCCCAGGCCTTCCAGCAGCAGTACGCCGGAAAGAAGCAGGCCTTTTCCTCTCATACCCCATAGACCGCCTGCCTTATCGGATACGAAACCTCCCAGGGCACGGGCAAAAATATTCATGGCTCCGAAAATCCCGGCCCAAAACCCAGCCTGGCTTTGGGACAATTTAAATGTATCGACGAAATGGAGGGAAGCTACGTTATCGAAGGTGATCTCCATGCCAAAACACATTCCGTAAGCCAGGGCCAGTGCCCACACCCGCCAGTCCGCCAATGCGGACCAGTCTGTTTTTCTGTTGGCAGATCCTGTGCGGCCTGTTTCGCTGTAATTGCCTTCAGGGGTATCCTTAGTGAACCGGTAGTATAAAAAGGCGATGCCAAGCATCATCATTCCTGGAACAATCATGGCATAACGCCATGCAGCATGGCGGGTATACCCGAATCCTACAATAGCAGCGAAGATGACGGGCATGACCATATTGGTTACGCCCCCTCCCAGGTTACCCCAGCCGCCGGTTATCGCGTTGGCCGTTCCTTTTATCTTCGACCCGAACATCATGGAAGTATGGAACTGCGTGATTACGAAAGATGCACCGATAATCCCTATCGCCAGCCGAAACAACAGAAAACTGGTATAATCCCTGGATAATCCTACCAGGAATACGGGTAAGGACCCGATGAGCAACAATCGTATAGCTGTTTTACGCGGGCCCCATGAATCGCACAGTTTGCCGATGATGAGCCTGGCCAGTATAGTAGAAGAAACGGATGCAATAATAATATTTCCAACCTGCGATTTGGTAAGGCCCAGGTCCGTCCGGATCGTTGGCATTAAAGGGGCCAGGCCGAACCATCCGAAAAAACAAACGAAGAACATCAACCAGGTTATATGGAAGGTACGCATTTGAATGGATCCCAGAGAGAACAGGTTGATCCTTTCCAGGGGTTGGTTTCCGGGAAAAACCAAAAGGGGAGCCGAGGCTTTTTTTTGGTTGGCCTTTGCGGCAGATTGCAGTTGATTAGTCATGGTAAAAGAGCTTATATAAAATGAGATATTTTTTTTGTTCCGTTAGAGACCGCAGATTCCTGCCGGAGCTATCTGGCTCCCAAAAAATCAGGCCTGATATTGATCTGGAGATAAGCCCAGGCAGCATTCAGCCCGTTGGTCCCCGGAGTGATCCCTTTGGCATATTCCATGCTCTTTGTCGCGGCCATCCAGCAGATTCCCAGCTCTACCATGGTCACCTTATTTAAGTTATAGCTGGCGACCCCATCGATCTCGCTGCCCAGGTATTTAGAAACGGGCTCTCCTTTTATGTCCTTTTGTTCCGAGGCCAGTCCAAAATAATGATAGCCGAGTTCTGCGTTAAACCGCCCTCCCGTAGCCGCGTATTTCCATTTCAGGAATGGATTGTTCAATCCCCCGGTGGGAGATCCTGACCCGGCATAGAAATAATCCATATAACCCCAGAATTTATGGGGGGTACCGTATAAAGGGTCAAAACGGTGATTGGTAGCGGAGCCGGAAAGGGCATTGTTCCCCGATACATAATCCCATCCTGCCGTATACGTAAAATTCCTGTTTGTATGCGAGAGGGAAAAAGTGGATGTCCAGGCATTCAGATCCAGGCCATCCCTATCCTTGCCTGCCTGATAATAAACGCCGGCATTGAGGGTCCAGGCCTTTTGTTTATCGAGGGCGCTGGTCATCAGGAGACCGGTGGTTATCCTGGCATTAACGCCCTTCAGGTTGAAGCGTCTTCCATATACATAACCCGTATCCATACCTGCAATATTCCGTACCGAATCAGCCTGGTACTTCCCGAATTCATCGGCAAAAAACAGCCCGGATATCCTGGTCTGGTTAAATTTCCTGGCGACATACAGGAATTGCATGGATTTATAATCCTGGTTCATTCCGTTGGTGCCTGCCGCATTGGCCAGTGAAGGGCTCCCGTTTTTGGCGCTAAACCCTGCCCCGTTTACCAGGGGCACCAATCCTGCGGGAGTCGGCGCCAGGTTGCCCTTGCTATCTTTTACATAGGCAGGCAGGTTGGCAGGTGTGTAATAGGTTCCGTTAACATTAACAGCATCGGAATTCTGGTTGAACGCTGCTCCCAGGTCTGTCTGCCACCCCTTTTGCAACAACTTGAAAACAAGGGCATCATGTCTTCGCCCCTGCTGTAGCCAATCCAGATTGCCCAACAGACGCTGATCGTCATACACTAATTCCTGGCGGCCTATCCTAACACTAAAGTAATCAATGGCAGATCTGGTGAATGAACTGTCTTTCACATTCGCCATTATCAATTCTGCCCAGGCTTCATGCACGCCCAGGCGGTTGCCATCTGCATTACTGATGGTTGAAGCGTCAGCACCCCATACTCTTACGTCCTGGACAGAAGTTTGAAAAATGACCCTGGCCGACCGGTATTGAAAATTGAGCCGGGCGCGTTGAGAGGTAAGAAAGGCCGTACTGCTGGCATTTGGTTTTAGCGTTCCATATCCGTCCCGCAGTTCGGTCCGGGTCCGGAGCTGGCCAGTCAGGGAGAACTGAGCCTGGCTGGATAAATGTATCCAGAAAGTAAAAACTATACTGGTTACAATAATGAAAACAGTTTTTTTCCTCATAAATTTGTTTTGGTTTAAGATGAGCTAATCATTTTACCATGTAAGCCCCGGACAGACCCTCATCTCCCGGGGTTTTTTGGTTTTCAAATGACAAACAATCGTTGACAGATTGAAAAATCAAACGTGAAATAGCTGGCAATCGTAGATTGAAATAAAAAGGAAGGCAATGGCAGGTAATCGCAGAATGAAACCCAAACTTTGTGGCTGGATTATTATCCAGGCAAAACACATTAGTTTTTATTTCATATAATGTTTAATCAAAAAGCAATTATCAAAAAATACTATTTTATATGACTTGCGCAATAAAAATAACGATTTTTTCATTTTCTTTCTAATCATTTCATTATTTTAATCATATATAATTTATGATAATATATTAATTTTTATCAAACTCCCCTCCTTTTTGCTTTTAAAAACTAATATTGCAAAAGGCTATAATCCAAAAAGGCATCAAACAAAAGCGCTGGAAATGAAAAAAGACAATCATGACTGTGATCTGAAAAGCTGTTTTTTATGCCAACAATGCCTTCCGGAATGGATCCCGGCAATTGCCGCCAATAAAAAAAATCTTCATTTTAAAAAAGGCGAATCGATATTCACCGAAGGCGATATTGTTGCAGGGATCTATTTTGTTTATGGTGGAAAGGTAAAAGTTCACAAAAAATGGGGATCCGAAAAGGAACTGATCATTCGTTTTGCAAAAAAAGGAGATATTTTCGGTCATAGGGGCCTTGGACATGAAACGCTGTATCCGGTTTCCGCTACGGCATTGGAACCGGTCAATGTATGTTTTATTGATCTTGCTTTTTTTCAGGCAACGCTGAAAGTAAATTACGCCTTCATTTACCAGCTTTTGTTGTTTTTCGCCGATGAGTTACAGGAATCCGAGAAGAAAATGCGCAATCTCGCACATATGCAGGTGAAGGGACGCATAGCCCAGGCCTTACTTGCCTTAAAAGATAAATTCGGTCTCACGAAAGAGGGCATCATCGACCTTTCCCTTAGCCGGCAGGACCTTGCTTCCTTTGCAGGAACCACCTACGAAACTGTATTTCGTATCATCAATGAATTCGCCCAGGACCAGGTCATTTCTGTGGATGGAAAAAAGATCTCCATCAGGGATGAAGGCAGATTGGTGAAGTACACCAGGGAAACCGAAAATTAAAAAACAAATTAATCGTTTAGCGGAAAAAAGCGGACTACCGTTCCTTCCTTAAGATCTCCGGTCCCTGCAGGATGCAGCGCCAGTGCATTAGCCTGTAATCCCATACGGATATCTCCGGATCCATTTAAAATATTTGTCTCCAGTCTGGCTGGCGAGCCGGTAATGCGGGCAGGGAAAAATTCGTCGAGAAGTGTTTTCTTTTTCCTGGCAATTCCAAGAGGTAGTCCCATAATTTCTGGTACCGGCAGCCCAAAACAAGCCCGTAACCAGGGATCCACCAGGAGCGTAAAACTTACAAGACAGGAAAAGGGATTGCCGGGTAGTGCAAAAACCATCGCCCCTCCTGAGGTTATCCCGCACCAGACCGGCTTGCCTGGTTTTATAGCGATCTTATGAAAGAGCTTTTGTACACCCAGCTCTTCAAGCACACCAGGAACAAAATCTGCATCCCCTGCAGATACGCCCCCGCTCATGATGATCAATTCCGATGACCCCAATGCTTTTTCCAGATTGTCGGTCAATATGGCACGATCATCCGGTAAATGAGCATAAATAGAAGTCGCTATCTCCCGTTTCTTAAGGGAGGACTGCAATAACCACCGGTTACTGTTGCGGATCTGAACAGGGCTCACCGGCTCTTCAACGCCCACCACCTCATTACCCGTCGTGAACAAGGCCACCCGGGGAAGACGTTCGACCCGTATTTTATTTTTGCCAAGGGATGCTAAAAGTCCAATAATCTCCGGCTCACAAAGCGTTCCTTTGGCAATGGCTTTTTCGCCCGCGGTAAGATCTTCCCCTCTGCGTGAAATATTCAGAAAAGGCTTCCATACCGATGACAGAATTTCCACGGTGGTGATCTGTTTTCGGCCCCCTTCTGTTTGTCGTTTTTTTTCGTCCGTATCTTCTCTTCTTATAACGATATCCGCATTATCGGGCACCGGAGCTCCGGTCATAATCTTATAACACTGCCCCGATCCGATCGGCACTTTAGGGGTCTCCCCGGCATAGATCGTTTCCTTAACCTCGAATTGCCGGATTCCATTTTCAAGATCCTTGTAACTAACCGCATAACCATCCATCGAGGAACGGTTGAAAGGCGGATAGTCGCGGTCGGCTTCCACCGTTTCTGCCAAAACACGATTACCCGCATTTTCCAATCCCACCGTTTCACTGCCGAATGACCCGGCTTTCTGCAGTAAAATATCTTTGGCTTCTTTAATGGTGAGAAGGCTCATAAATCTTAATTTTTGCTCCCCCTTTAGGGGGTTTGGGGGGTTAATGTCCTCCCCCTTTCATCATTTTTCTTGCGTGAAATACTGCCGGCAAAATAGCATCCAGGGATTCCCTGGCCCCATCACTGCTTCCGGGAAGAGTTACGATCAATGTCTGACCGATCGATCCTGCTACGGCCCGGCTCATCATGGCAAGCGGAGTACGCATCTGCCCATGTGCCCGCATTGCCTCTGCAATCCCATCCGCATCGCGCTCCAATATCTCTTTGACAGCGGTTACTGTATTATCCCGGGGCCCAAGACCGGTCCCACCCGTTGTAAAGATAAATTGTATGTCTTCGGTTACCCATTCCTGTATTTGCCGCTGAATCCCTTCCTTATCGTCGGCAACAATAATATAATGTTTTACTTTGGCGTTAACATTTTCCAGCATTTTCCGGATCAGTTTTCCGCTTTTATCCTCCCTCTCCCCGGCTGCAGTCGAATCGGAACATACCAATACCGCGCAGGTTGGCGGAGTGGAAAAATATTTATCCCGGTCGCTCTTACCTCCTTTTTTTTCCAACAGGCGTATATGTCCTATCTCCAGCCGGGCCTCTACCGGTTTCAGCATATCGTAGATCTCCAGGGCAGCTACCGAAACACCCATCAATACTTCCATTTCAATACCCGTCCGGCCAATGGAACTTGCCTGCCCCTGGATAACGATCCCCGATCGTAAAAAAATCGCCTCTCCGAATAAATGACCATGCAGCTCTTTGTCCAGGAATTCAAATTGCATATCCATTCCATCAATGGAAACGGGATGACAATGAGGAAGTAATTGTGGTGTGTTTTTAGCACCCAGAAAACCTGCCGCCCGGGCGACATCGAAAAGATTGCCTTTTGGCAATTGGTCATTCCGGATCAGGTCTATCGTATCCTGAGAACAAAAAATGACCCCCACCGCCCTGGCCGTTCGTAAACTGATCTGTTTGTGTGTGATATTGCGCATACTCCCCAAAAGTCAGGATTTTCCGGCATAACTTCCGTTATAATCAACGGTAATTTTCTTTCCGGGGTTCAAATCAGCCAACCCCAATATACACCTTCCCATTTTTCACTTTTACGGGATAAGTCTTTATTTGATAATCTTCTCCATTCAGACATTCCCCTGTGAGCAGGGAAAAGGTCTTTTTATGAAAAGGGCATGCTACCTTGGGTTCGCACGCTTCTCCGGCGCTTCCGATCATTCCGCGGGATAAAGCCATCTGTTGTTTGTGCGGGCAAAGGTTCTGCGTAGCATACCACTCCCCCCTTCGCGAAAAATTAAAAATGGCGATCTGCTCATTACCATGACTTATACAGGCACCACCGTCCTGAGGAATATCCTCTACCCTGCAGGCCACAAACCAACCTCCCTGCTCCCTCCGCTCCTCTAAAGGGGGAGTACTTTTCCGGAAGTTACTATCTGGCTCAGACAAGTTTTTTTTTGACATATAAAATGTTTTACTTTTTATCGGGTTTTTACTATTGAGGGGGAGTTACCATTCTTTAGCCTTGATCTGGCCCCTCATCTTTTCGAACTGCACATCGGGATCTTTTTTTCGCGGGGCATTGACAAAGTGAACGAAACGTTTACGCAATGCAGGGCTCTCCACGACTTCTTTCCATTCACAGGTATAACTACTCACCAGGGATTGCATTTCCATCTCCCATTGCACGCACATTCCAAGGCTGTCCTCTATAATCACATTTTTTAAATAACTAAGGCCGCCTTCCATTTTATTGAGCCAGGTGGCCGTCCGGGTGAGCGGATCGGCGGTTTTGATATAGAACATCAGGAAGCGGTCCAGGTAACGGACGCAGGTTTCCTTATCGATATCGACGGCAATCAGCTGGGCATGCTGAGGCTTGGATCCCCCGTTTCCGCAAACAAAAAGGTTCCAACCCTTTTCCGTGGCAATGATCCCAAAATCCTTGCTCTGCGCTTCGGCGCATTCGCGGATACAGCCGCTAACCCCACCTTTGATTTTATGGGGAGCCCTGATACCGCGGTACCGCTCCTCTACTTCAATGGCAAAGGAAACGCTGTCATGAAGCCCAAACCGGCACCAGGTACTTCCTACGCAGCTCTTGACCGTACGAAGAGCCTTCCCGTAAGCATGTCCGCTTTCAAATCCGGCATTTATCAGTTCTTCCCAGATATCCGGCAGGTCCCCCACATGGGCACCAAACAGGTCGATCCGCTGACCGCCGGTAATCTTGGTGTAGAGATTGTATTTTTTAGCAATCTTTCCAAGAACGATCAATTTATCAGGGGTTATTTCTCCACCGGGAATACGGGGAACAACAGAATAGGTCCCCCCTTTTTGAATATTCGCCAGATAGCGGTCGTTGCTGTCTTGTATAGTAGGCTGCTTAAGGATCAGGTCATTCCAGCAGCCTGCCAGGATGCTGGCAATGGCAGGTTTGCATACTTCGCAGCCATCTCCTTTGCCAAAACGGCCCAATACTTCGTCAAAGGTGAGAACATGGTGTAATTTAACAAGATCGAAGACCTCCTGGCGGGAATGCTCAAAATGTTCGCAAATTACATTCCTTACGTAACGGCCATTTGCCTTCAACGTTCCGGTAATCAGGTCTTTTACCAATGGAATACATCCGCCACATCCGGTTCCGGCCTTCGTGCATTTTTTCATGCCTTCCACAGAATCGATCCCTTTATCGGTAACTGCCCCGCAAATAGCCGCCTTGCTGACCGATTCACAGGAACAGATAAGCGCCTCTTCAGGCAAATTCAGCACACCCGCGCCTTCCGGGGACCCTCCCCTGTTGCCCAATATGAGATCCTCGGGATCGGAAGGGAGGATCATCTTATTATTTACGGTTTGCAACAACAAATTATAGGCAGCGGCCTCTCCGATTAAAATACCCCCCAGCAGGTATTTTCCGTCATTGCTGATATTAATACGTTTGTAAATTCCTTTATGCCGGTCCTCGAAAGCTATCGTCCTGCAATGCGGCTCTGCGATAAAAGGATCTCCGAAACTGGCAACATCCACACCGATCAGTTTCAGTTTGGTACTCATATCAATGGCAGTAAAGGACTTGTTGCCCCCCAAAATATTCGAGGCCACAACTTCTGCCATTTCATATCCCGGAGCCACCAGTCCATAGATCATACCATTGACCAGAGCACACTCCCCGATTGCAAAAATATGTTTATCACTTGTCTGTAGTTTTTCATTTACCAGGATCCCTCCCCTGGTGCCAACCTGCAAACCTGCCAATCTTGCCAGTTCATCACGGGGTCGGATACCCGCCGATATAACCAGCATATCCACCTCCAGACGGGTATCATCTGCGAATTGCAGGGCATTTATCCTCGTCTCCCCTTCAATGGCCAGTGTAGTCTTATTAAGATGCAATTCCAGTCCCAGCTTTTTTAGCCTGGACTCCAGCGTGAGGCTACCTGCGCTATCTATCTGCCGGGGCATAAGACGGGAAGCAAATTCTATGACATGGGGGTTGGAGATACCCAGATCCAGGAGTGCCTTGGCAGCTTCCAATCCTAAAAGCCCGCCTCCCATAACCGCGCCGGTCCGGACTCCTGAAGCAAATGCTTTGATCAGCTCCAGGTCTTCGATCGTTCTGTATACGAACACTCCATCTTTTTCAATACCGCTGATATCGGGAACAAAAGCGGATGAACCGGTCGCCAGGACCAGGTAATCATAGGACTGACTGATCCCTTTACGGGAATGGACCACCCGGGTATTCCGGTCAATCTCCCGGACAGGGTCCCCTAAATGAAGAACAATATCCTGTTCATCGAACCAGCCTGCCATGGAAAGGCTCAGATCGCTGGCCGTTTTCCCATTAAAGTATTCGCTTAGGTGGACCCTGTCGTAGGCTGGCCTCGGCTCTTCACCAAATACCACTATCTGAAAATCATTGGAACCTGAGGTTGATCCGGCCATCAATTTTTCACAAAATTTATGACCAACCATGCCATTACCGATCACTACGATCACGGGTTTAAGGTTACTGCTCATTATGAAGAATTTAAAGAATGAAGGCAATTCTTAAAAAATGGCAGGCAATCGTATCAGACAAATCAAACATATTACATTTAATGATATATAATACTGTTAAACAATAATAGTAAATATTATGACACAAAACATGATATAAATAATATTTTATCCAGTTTATATGATTTTTTTTGATAGCTTAGATGTTATAAATCACATTTTAATTAAACACATATTAAATATGTCACATAATATTCCTGAATCGCCTCATCTATTCCTGGTAGGTGCCGGCCCGGGGGATCCGGAATTGATTACCCTTAAAGCCTACCGGATTCTGCAGGAGGCTGCTGTTATTCTGTACGACAACCTCGCCAACAAAGCGCTTTTGGATATTGCCCCTTTAACTTGTGAAAAGATTTATGTAGGAAAGCTTCCTTATGGAGAGTATACTCCACAGGAGGCCATACACCATCTTATCCGGCAAAAAGCATTTGAAAAAGGTAAAGTAGTTCGTTTGAAAGGAGGTGATCCCTTTATTTTCGGAAGAGGTTATGAAGAAATTCTTTACGCAAAAGAACAGGGTATTACTGTTTCCTATATTCCCGGGATAACCAGCATGCAGGCATCCGGTTTGTCTGATATTCCGCTGACCCATCGGAATATCAGCGAAAGCATCTGGATCGTTACCGGTACCAAAAAAGACGGCTCCTTATCGGGTGACCTGAAATTGGCCATGAAAAGTAAGGCCACCGTCGTGATCTATATGGGCATGAAAAAAGTCCATGAAATTGCGTCCGCTTATCGGGAGGAAGGCCTGGGAAATATGCCGGTGGCTATCATTCAAAATGCTTCGCTGGATCATCAGAAAGTAGCCAGAGGAATGGCGAAGGATTTACCGGAACTTGTCAGGGAACACCAATTGACCCATCCGTCAATTATTATTATTGGAAAAGTAGTCGGATTGGCTTTCCCGGAAACTTTAACCCCGGTTCGGGAAAGAACCTTCGGATCCTGGCAGGTACCAAATCAAAAACCGGCCAAAAGGCCGGTCCTTGAACAATTTTTTATGTTATTGAAAGTCTGGTTTTACTCCTTTATTTGAAGGCTTTAGCATCGGAAAGGAACTTTGCCAAACCGATATCCGTCAGCGGGTGTTTTAATAAACCCAGGATAGGCTCCAAAGGAGAGGTTACTACATTTGCCCCTGCTTCAGCACACTGTACGATATGCAGGGCGCTGCGGATCGATGCAGCCAGGATTTCTGTTTCGTAGCCCTGAATGGAATAGATCTGGGCAATCTGAGCGATCAGCTGAACCCCATCCCAGCTACTGTCATCGATACGACCGATAAAAGGAGAAACATAATTTGCACCGGCTTTTGCAGCCAGAATAGCCTGTCCGGCGGAGAAGACCAGTGTACAGTTAGTCTTGATCCCATTGTCGGAGAACCATTTCAGGGCCTTGATACCATCCTTGATCATAGGTATTTTCACAACGATATTGGGGTGAATAGCGTGCAGTTTTTTACCTTCTTCCACCATTTCCTTAAAATCCGTGGACACCACTTCCGCACTTACATCTCCATTAACCAATTCTGCAATAGTCTTATAGTGATTGGTAACGGCAGCTTCTCCCTTGATCCCTACTTTTGCCATAAGGGAAGGGTTGGTCGTTACACCATCCAAAATTCCGAGATCGTTTGCTTCTTTAATTTGCGCCAGGTCGGCTGTATCAATGAAAAATTTCATAAAAAAAATTTTTTCCCGGGTATTAGGGCCAGGAAGTATTAATTAAAATAATCAATTGCTGAATGAATAATTCAATTTCAGGGAACGAAGATAATAAAAATGAGATTCTTTTGGGATAGGTTTTCTGTATTTACAGAAAAGTTGAGCAGAATAGGTGAAAAAAAGAAATAAAAAAAGGCAAGTTACTTACATCGCACCGCTCAACCACTTACCCTTGCTGCCTTCCGGCCCTGGGGGATTCAGCAGGAGCTGGTCGTATAAGACTTGCCTCCCGCAAAGATAATGAAAGTTAACCGATAAATAATACCCGATCTGTTAAATAATAATTGATCACTTATTCAGGCTGTTAAAAGCAGATATTCCAACTAATTCATCTGCTCTGGATCCTAAAGCCCGGTAATAAACCAGGACGGTATAATCATTTTCTGTCTCCAGGAAATTTCCTTCAGTAAGATCGAAAGCAGCCCTTTTTTCCGGATCATTATGGTCGATCGTAACATAAGAATAATTATAATACCCCTGTTTAAGAAAAAAAGCAATTTCATATCTGCCTTTTTCTGCGTTATAGATCAGACGGGTTGAATCATTGAAACCTCCTCCCGTAAACTGGCCCAGTATATAGACATCCTTACCGGGAAAAGAAATATTGCCGGGAGGAACAAAACTAAAATGAACGGTGGCATAATCTGTCTGAAGAAGTGGATTTAGGCTTTCTGTAGTCTGGATAAAATAGAAGCCGTTATAATCCTTATAAAAATAAAAAGGCAGACGTGACCGGTCAGCATCAGGCCTTACCATGATATCTGTGGAGGTCTTTCCATAAGTGGCGTTCTGTATCCGGTCACTCTGGTAACGAAAACTCTGCAGGTCAAGCCACCGGTATTCCCTTCCTGCCGGAAATACACAATCATTATCGCTGCTGTATTCTAGTTTGTTATTGCTGAAAAAAGTGGGGCGCATATTCCGGATGGCATTATCCCACCGGTAATTCTGCAGAACGACTACTTTGATCTGATCGAGTGGATTGGCAGGGTTCAGGGCACCCACATTGACCTCCATTTGGATACGCTGGTGCGTATGAGCCAGTTGATAATCCAATGGTGGAAAGAGGCGGGGATGTACGCTGATCCGCCCATCTGTTATCAACATACGCCTGACAAAAGCGAGTTTGGAGGTGTCTCCATCCAAAAAAACTTTCACCAGGTAATTTCCGGACCGGATCGGCAGGCAGTTCTGATCAGGAAGAAGGGCCTGGTAATGCGTGTAACGGGTGAGCGCTACAGAGGAGAATTGATAATTGGCAAACCTTACCTGGGAAAAACCTCGTATAAAATCGAACTGACTGACAATAGCCGGGGTCCAGTCTGCGTTGCACAATTGATAGGTATAGGAATAGTTCTTCACATCCCCGTCCAGGTCATCGAAATGCAATTCCAGCTGGTCATTGGTGTTCAACCGGAGGATCGGGTATCCCAATTGATTACCTGCTATAAACAACTGAGGAGTCGCAATGGCCAAAGAGTAAACAGAATCGGGTGTCTGAGCCTTTGCGGAATGCCCTTCCAGTAAGGAGAAGGCCAGGATTATGATAAAAAGAAAACAACGGTTCATATACAATGTTAACACAAAAATGTAAAAATCTTTTATTCATATGTTTCCACAGGCTAAATTTGCCTGCGCCGGATCCTTGTCCAATTATTACCCAACCGGAGTCATACCAACCTTAAATCACACCGATTGAATGTATCTGCCTTTATAGCCAAACGGATAGCCTTTAACAGGGAAAGGTCATTTTCCCGGTTTATCATCAGGCTCGCTATTATGGCTACTGCGATCAGTGTGGCAGCGATGCTGCTGACCCTCTCTTTTACCAATGGGTTCCAATATGCCGTCAGTCAGAAGGTCATTAATCTTTGGGGGCATATCCGCGTCGGTTATTCTATGCCCAACAGGGCCGGTATAGCGGAAGACCTGCCCGTATTTCCCAATGATACCGTATTAAACGTGCTCCGTTCCGATCAGGATATCCAAACCATTCAGGCCTACGCAACCAAGAACGCCATCCTCCGGACCACCGAAGGCATTGAAGGAGTATTGCTGAAAGGCGTGGAAAAAGAATATGATTTTCCCCGCATCGGTAGTTTTTTGAAAAGCGGTCATTGGCTCCGGTTTCCGGATAGCGGTTATAGTAACCAGATCAATTTATCCTCTTATACGGCAGGACAGCTCAGATTAAAAACCGGAGATAAGGTATTCGTTTATTTTATCCAGTCTGACGGCCCTCCCCGGGTAAGAGCTTTGACGGTTGCCGGGATCTTTAAGATCGGCATAGAAGATTATGACAAACTGATCGCCATCTGCGATCTTAAACTCATACAGCGATTGAATAACTGGGATGCAGGCCAGATCGGAGGTTATGAGATCTTTACCAGGGACTACCGAAAGGTAGATCAGACCAACGCCCGGATATTCGATAAGTTCCCTGCGGGCTGGGGTAGTCATACCATTGAAGAAACCTATCCCAATATTTTTGACTGGCTCAACCTCCAGGATAATACTATATTGATCGTGCTGATCATTATGACTGTTGTGGCTACCCTTAATCTGGTCACCTGCCTGATCATCCTGGTGCTGGAAAGGACCCGTATGATCGGTATACTAAAGGCGGTCGGCTCGCCAAACCTTTCCATCCAGAAAATCTTTCTTTATCAGGGCGCCATTATCACCCTTTTCGGGATGATTATTGGAAATGCAGGCGGCCTCCTGATCTGCTGGCTGCAGGAGCGGTATGGTTTTATTTCTCTGCCCGAGGACGCCTATTTTATTTCAAAAGCGGTGGTAAAACTCGAATGGTGGCACCTGATCCTGGTAAATGCAGGAACTTTCCTGATCTGTTTCCTGGTACTTATGATCCCTACCCTCGTCATCCGGAAGATCCAGCCGGCAAGGGCAATACAGTTCAGGTAGCAATCTCCCTTTATCCCCCCGCCAAATGTGACAGGATAATTCCTGTCGCCACAGCCGCATTTAAAGATTCAGCCTGCCCTTTTCTGGGTATGGTTATTAAGGCCGGTATCCTCGCCAGCAGTTCCTTCCGGATACCCCTGGACTCATTGCCGATAACGATCATTCCTTTTTCGATCCGCCCAATCGAATAAAGGTTTTTGCCTTCCAGAGCCGCGGCAAAAACCGGCAATCCTTTGTCATATTCCAGTATCCGTTTTTCCAGGTCCCCGTAACTTACCGGAACACGTATGATACTTGCCATGGTTGATTGCACGGTCTTGTTATTATATAGATCGGCACAGTCCATACTGCATATGACCTTACCTATGCCGAACCAATCGGCGATCCGGACGATCGTTCCCAGATTGCCGGGATCCTGAAGACCATCGAGCAACAGGATAATACCGTCTTCGCCTGCGGAAGAAGGAAAAACCGGCTTTTCAAAAACGGCCAGCACCTGATTGGGTGTCGTCAGAGAAGATATCCGCTCCAGTTCCTTTTCCTTCAATTCGTGGATCCCGGCTGCAGCCATGCCGGACAAAGCCGCAGCATGTTCTTCCAGCCATCCTTTCAGCGCAAAGATCTGTCTGGGCCGGGTATTGGAATTAGCCAACAGCTCCTGGATTATCTTGGGCCCTTCGGCAATAAATACGCCTTCCTCATCACGGAATTTTTTCTGGCCCAAACTTTGAATATATTTGACCTGCGATTTTACCAGCATTGTTTTTCGTTTACATCCAAAAGTTAAATCGAATTTGGTTTGTTTATTCAGAATATGTTACACCGCCGGCAAGTTACTGTATCTTTTTTCAACCCAGCATTTGTACTGTCGACGGTCGTATTGATCCTGCTTTTTTCCTGTACAACCCCCAAAAATTACCAGGCCGGCAAACCCTTTGTTTACAATGTTGATATTAAAGTTGATGGAAAACTTAAAAAAAATGAAAAGCAGGACCTGACAGCCAAATTGACCAACCAGTTGGATGATAGCCTTCGTACCCAGATCGTTTCCTATGCAGGGGTTTATAAAAAATTGCAAAACCCTCCTGTTTTCGATACCGCGAATCTGCGCAGGTCCATTGGGTTTATGGTTGCCCTGCTTAATGCCGAAGGGTATTATTCCCCGGTCATTAAGGATTCGGTCAGGATTACCGTCAAAAAAGGCCGCAGGCTCAAGCTCAGCAATTGGTACCTGTTTCCCATTAAAATGGTCAGTTATAACGAGTCCCGCGTGTCAGTCAGTTTCCGGGTTAACCCGGGCAAACAGCTTAAATTCGACTCTATAGGTTACCTCTTGAGCACCCCCGAACTACAGGAACTGGCCATGAAGAATAGAAACGGAGCCCTGCTTCAGCCCGGAAAGCCCTATTCCAAACAGATCGTTTCAGCGGAATTGGACCGTCTGGTCGACCTGTTCCGGGATAATGGCTATTATAAGTTTTCCAAAGAGGATCTGGTTGCAGTAAGGGATACCGTAGTTGCCGCCCTGATCGACCCTACCCTCGATCCCTTCCAGCAGGCAGCCCTGCTGGAAGACCTGAAGAAAAAAAGGGAGAACCCTACTATACGTGTAGTGGTCGAACAGCGGCCGGTTAAAGATTCCATTAGGATCACCCGGTTTTATATAGGCCATGTGACCATTTTCCCGGATCTGCCCGTTCTGGAGGACAGCACTCCCTATATCAGTCATACCGACACAAGTACTGCCCCCAAAACAACGGTCATTTCCCGTTACTCTAAATTCAAACCGTCTTTTCTTACCAAAAACGTATACCTACGACCGGACAGGCTATACAAACAAACCAATTATACCCGGACCGTCAACCGTTTTAATCAAATGGGAGCCTGGCAGCAAGCAACCATCGTCCTTTCCCAGGACTATGAAAAAGATACCCTTTTGGACGTCACCGTGAAGCTTTACCCGGCAAAAAAACAAAATATGAGTGTTGGCGTGGAAGCCAGCCGCAATACCAATGACATCGTGACGGTCAGTAATTTATTCGGAGTCGGGCTGAACCTTGGGCTGCGCAACCGCAATACCTTCAAACAATCCGTTCTTTCAACAACCAGTCTGCGCGGAGGAGTGGAATTAGGGGCGGATTTCATCCAAACCACCCAGGCAAGCATATCTCATAGCATTTATCTGCCCAAGGTATTTCCTCAACCTCCTAAGTTCCTGACTGACTTCTTTAAAATTAAATTCCGCAGGGACAGCGTCCGGACGGTACTGAACTTTAATGCCGCCTACACAGACCGGAGAGAATTCTTTACGTTAAAGTCCGTCAATACCTCCTGGGGATTTGAATGGACAAAAGGGAACAGATCTTTTTTATGGAGGCCCCTGAACATTGAATATACCAAACTGGATAATACCACGGACAGCTTCCGGCACTACCTGAACACGAATCCCTCCTTGAATCTGGCTTTCAAAAGCGGCCTGGTCATCGGTCATCAATTTGTCTATTCCTCTGTCAGGAAAAAAGGCATCACGACAAATTTCCTCCGGATGAGTGGTGAAGAGAGCGGCGCAGTGATCGGCTTATTCAAAACACTGGATGAAGGAGATCTCTGGCGTTATATCAAGGGAGATATCGAATACCGCAAACATATTGACTTCAAACGCAGCCAACTGGCTTTCCGGGCATATGCCGGGGCAGGCTGGTCTTATGGCAGAGAAGGAAATGTTTGGGAGGAAACCCTTCCTTTCTATAAAGCTTTCGTGGCAGGAGGGCCAAACAGCATGCGGGGCTGGCAGGTCAGACAATTGGGGCTGGGCTCTTCCAAGTTATACGATACCCTGGGAGGCGGTCATTACAATGATCGGTTCGGGGATGTTCAACTGGAAGGGAATATCGAATACAGGTTCCCGCTGGGCACTCTTTTCACCATAAAATTGCAAAGTGCCTTTTATGTTGATGCCGGTAATATCTGGAACAGACATTTGATAGATTCGATGCACAACCGCGATGTAGGCAGCGATTTTAAATTAAACCGTTTTTATAAGGAGTTTGCCGTCGATGCAGGTACGGGCCTCAGATTAGACTTCGATTATTTCCTGATACGTTTTGACTGGGCTTACAAATTGAAGGACCCGCAACGACTGAAAGATAGCGAACGATGGTTTTATAATCTATCCCTTGGCAGCGGACAATTTCAATTAGGCATCGGGTATCCGTTCTGAGGAGTTCAATTCCTTTTTAATATAATTTTCCGCAGTTTCCATATTCATGGCATCCTCTATTCTGAATTCTCCTATCCTTGTCCGGCATAACCGGCTCAAATGTCCACCGCACCCCAGCGCTGCACCTACGTCATTGGCCAGGCTCCGGATATAAGTCCCCGTAGTGCAAACTACTCTGAATTCAATTACGGGGAGTTCAAACCGGGTGATCTCAAATTCCCTGATCGTCACTTTCCGTGGATCCAGCTTTACATCCACTCCTTTGCGGGCCAGTTCATAGACACGCTTGCCTTCTTTTTTTATAGCCGAATGGATCGGGGGAACCTGCCAGATCTCACCGGAGAATTTTTCCAACACGGTCTGCAGTGATTCGGAAGTAACCGCGGAATAGTCCTTTAGATCCTGCGGTTGGCTCTCCAGGTCGAAAGTCGGGGTAGTCGCACCTAAGGTAATGCAACCGGTATATTCCTTCTCCCTGGCCATATACTCGTTGATCTTTTTGGTAAACTTTCCGGTACAAAGGATCAGCAATCCGGTGGCGAGAGGGTCCAGTGTTCCTGCATGACCCACCTTTTTAACCCTTACCATGCCCCTGATTTTCCTGACTACATCAAAAGAAGTCCAATGCAGGGGCTTATCAAGGAGCAATACCTGTCCTTCACTAAAAATACTCGTGTTTTCCTGCTTCCTTTGACCCGTTCTATCTTCCATTCCGGCAAATTTAGGCAGCTAAGGCGTTCTAAATGGCCATTCTGGCTTTTAATTCCAAATATTTATTCACGGTTTGTATGGTAAGTTGCTCAGGAGGGGTAAGGATCGCTGCAATTCCATGCTGGTTCAGCTCTTTTACGATCAGACGTTTTTCATAAGCGAACTTTTCTGCAATCGTCTTTATATAAAGACCTTCTATATCCCTGACCCCGCTATCCTGAACCTCACGAAGTCCGGTATTTTCGAAAAAGACCACCAGCAGGAGGTGATTTTTGGCAATTCCCCGGATATAAGCCATCTGCCTTTGCAAACCCGATAAAGATTCAAAGTTGGTGAATAATACGATCAGGCTTCTTTGGGTAATCCGGTTACGGATCAGGGCATATAATTTTTCAAAATCCGTCTCCTGGAACTTGGTTTGCTGGTTATATAATATTTCTAAAATATGGCTCATTTGCAGAGCCTTGCGCCCTGCCGGTAAAAACGTACCAATCTGGTCGGCGAATGTCACCAGCCCGGCTTTATCCTGTTTAAGCAGGGCGACCCGGGAAAGGATAAGGGATGCATTGATCGCGTAATCCAGCAAACTCATCCCGTCAAAAGGCATCTTCATGATCCGCCCTTTATCGATCAAACAATATACCTGCTGGCTTTTCTCATCGGTATAGGAATTTACCATCAGCTGCCCTCCCTTCCTGGCCGTAGCTTTCCAGTTGAGGCTTCGTATATCGTCACCGGTTACATACTCCCTGATCTGTTCGAACTCCAGGCTATGGCCCAGCTTGCGGATCTTTTTTTGCCCTCTGTCCGTCTGATTCCCGGACCAGGCTAACAATTCATATTGTTTCAGTAAAAAGTAAGAAGGCAAAACCCTTACGGTTTCATGCCTGTCCAGCACTTTTCGTCTTACCAGCAACCCGAACGGGCTTTTAATAAATACATTAATGGCGTGGAATTCATACTCACCCCGCTCGGTTGGACGGAGGGAATAAGACAGGATCTGCTGCTCTCCGGGTTTTAACGAACAGGAAAGGGAAAAATCCCTTCGTTGAAAAATATCGGGTAATTCGTCGATGATCTGAAGGGAAACTTTAAAAGGGTATTTATTTTTTATCACCAGTTTTACCGGGTTAAGATCTCCATTACTTAACCTGGGGGCGATTTCCCTCTCCCCTCCAACCGGGTCTTTCCTGGAAAAAAGGACAAGGTAATCCATAGCCGTTACCATGAGGAGGAACAAAAAGGAAAGTTGTGCAGGAACAAATAAAAAAGGTATTCCGTAAGACAAAACAAACAGCATGATAATGGCTACTATAAGCCCATAGAATCGCCGCGAAATGAAAAGGGATTTATAGAATCGTTGGAACATCGTCGCCGTGGTTTAAATGTTGACCGGTTTTACCGGGGTATTTCCATGGATTGTATGATTTCATTGATCACCTCATCGGCGGAAGCTCCTTCCATTTCTTTCTCCGGCGTCAGGGAAAGCCGGTGACGCAATACCGCAGGAGTCGTATGTATAATATCTTCAGGCGTCACAAAATCCCTACCCCGTATTGCTGCTATAGCTTTTGCTCCGTTCAGAATACCAATGGAGGCTCTTGGGGATGCACCAAGATAAATTGATTTATGATTGCGGGTGGCAGCCACAATGGATGTAATGAAATGGATCAGTTTTTCTTCCACATGCAGACCCCTCACCTGTTTGCGCAGTTCATCAATCTGTACTGCTGATAATACCGGCAGCACCTCCTCCATCCGGTTATCCATCCGCATCATATGATGGTTCGATACGATCCGAAACTCCTGTTCCTGGGTTGGATAGCCGATATTGATCTTAAAAAGGAAACGGTCAAGCTGTGCTTCCGGCAAGCGGTAGGTTCCCTCCTGCTCGATAGGATTCTGCGTAGCCACTACCATAAAAGGTGACTGAAGCGGATAACTCTGCCCATCGACGGTTATCTGTCTTTCCTCCATTACCTCAAATAAGGCGGACTGGGTTTTAGCCGGCGCCCTGTTGATCTCGTCGATCAGAACGATATGGCTGAAGATCGGCCCTTTTTTAAACTGAAAACTGCTTTCCCTGGGATTGAATACGGTAGTTCCGATCACATCGCTTGGCATTAGATCTGGAGTGAATTGTATTCTGGAAAAATCCACCGAGATTACTTTACTGAGCAATTTTGCGGTAAGAGTCTTTGCTACTCCGGGAACTCCTTCTATCAGGATATGTCCATCGGCCAGAATTCCTGCCAGTAACAATTCGACCATTTGCTCCTGACCTACGATCACTTTTCCGATTTCTGTCTTGAGCTGTTCGATCGACTGTTGCAATTCCCCCAGGTCGGTTCGTTGCTGAAATAGATTTTCTTCCATGATTAGGCTTGTATTTAAACTTGTGATTAACCTTGTTTGTAAAACTCCTCCAATTTCCTGTGAAATGTCAGTAAAGCCGCATCCGTAAGAGGACGGTTTACCTGCATTCCCCTCATTTCTTCCAACAGATCCTGCAAAAACTCTTTAGATATCCCGGTTTTATAGGATAGCTGGTCTACGAATCGGCTGTCGGGGTCACCAGGTTCCGAACCTGAAATGTCGGGCCCGGTTTCACTGTTCCGGTATTTGACCGGAGTAACAGGGTCCGAAAAATTCACGGACAAATTATACCGGGTTCTTACATGATCCTGGAAATGGGACACCATTTTTAATGCGAGGTTATGATTATCCCTGCGCTGATAATACAACCGTCCGATGGTCTTTACAAAATCCAGTGAATTATTCCGCAGTCTTTCTATTTTGGGGACTATCCGTTGTTTTCGTTTGGTCCCGAATAAATATATGAGCAGGAAAAGCAGCAGCAACAGCCCAAATGCCCAGCTCAGGGAAGCGTTTTTGAGAATATATTGCAGTGCAGAAAAATTACTCTTTTGCCCGCCGCCCTCGCTATACCGAAAATAATCATCCCAGATCACTTCGGTGACCGAGGAGGGTATGTATGACATAACCTGTTCATAATATGCCTTATTGTTCTTGTGTAAAAGAAAATAATTGGTGAGGGCCATGGGAGCAAAATGGAGCATAATGGAACCGCCGCCCTTATATCCGAGCTTCACAAAATCGGGGCGACCTTTTCCATCCCTCCCCAGAATGGAAGTGTATTGGGAGTCAATAGAACTGGCCCAGTCATCCATGGCATTACCAGGATACACAAAAGAAAGGGAATCTCTGTTCTCAGGGTCATAAACACTCACCCGAAGGCTATCCTTTTTTTTGTAAAAATCCTGGCCATACGCTTTTTTAATTTTCAACCCATGCAGAAAAGATTCACCAAAACCGAAGGCTGATATAAATACATGATTCCCCTCTCCCACAAAATTCATGATAGCGTTCATTTCGGATGAATCCGGATCCATCATGGAAGATATTATGATGTACGCTTTTTTATTTTCTCCGTTCAGAAAGGTGGTTGGAGAGTTTTTGTTGATACTGATCGTTGAATTGGGGAAAAGTTGGTGCAGATTCTCAAATGCGAAAAAGGTTCCATAGGGAATTTTATCCTTCCTCCATAGCGTAACCCGGGGGTTTGCCCTTTTGGATTGGTCGGAGCAGCCTGATAGTAGCAGCATTAAAACTGCGAATAGTACAAACCGGCCAGTACTAAAACCGGTACCTAACCCAGCACTTACACCAGCATTTACCCCGGCGCTTACCCCCTTATTTCTTCTATCGTTGATTTCCTTCAATTCTTTATAATTGTGCTTCCTGTTTATTTCCCCTTGGGCTAGTGTAACTCAGTTCTAAGGGGTTGTTCCTATAGATTTATAAAATTTCTGAAAATAGTGATTCACTCTGTCGAATTGTTCACTGTTTAATGAAAAGTCCCCATACCACACATGCTCATATGCCCGAATAAGATATCGAAAATCCGGTTCCTGGGTATTTCCCTTCATTTGGCGGAGATAATCATGATTCGTAGTCCGGGCATGAAAATGGATCATCCCCCTGGAATCCAGCAAGCCTAAGGTCTTCAGAAATAAATAACGTACTCCAAGTCGGTAATTTCCAGATTTAATGGCTTGTTCTAATTTTTCTTCCAGGTCTTCGACAGTCAGCTCCGTCTCCTCCGCACCATCCGAAATCGCTTTTGGGGGATTTCGAAAGAACAATTGAAGATTATTCTCTTTGACAATTTTATATATCGCGAACAAAAGGATGCTTCCCAGAAGACTATAGATTAAATACCTGAACCAGACACTGGTCAATAGTCTTTCGAGAAAGATCAACCACCCGTTATTATTGACCGGATCTTTTTCTTTAACCCAATAAGACAGATCATTTGCATAGGCAAAGGCTTTATCTTTCCTGTACCGGTCGATGACCGAGTCGGGAATCGTACGCAGAACAGGCTGCTCCGGATCCAATGCCGGAGAAGTTCCGTCCTTCACCTTTGGATCTGCCTCACCGGCAGCCTCTGCTTTCTCCGTCGTTTGCCCAACGGAGTCCGTCCCTGAAGAAACGGTTTCGGTTTCCTTTAGTTCCGAAGATAATACCTCTGTGGATGTATTCAGGGAATCCGGCAATCTTTCAGGATGTTGAGCCAGGGAAGAAAGACCTGTAGTTAAAAAACAGATTATCCCAAAGGTGAAGGACAATACTGCGGTTCTGCCAATCCTTTTACCAAACGTCACGAACAAATTTATGAAAGGAGTCAAGGGTGGATAATTGAGTGCTGAAGGTTCATTTTCTTTTCCACCTTTATCGGATAAAGAATAAAATACCAAATTATGAATAGAATGGAAAAGACTAAAATCGATATACTCAATAACATGGGCATGGTGGAATACCGGGTTACAAATCCTTCCAGAAAAGCGGCCGTGACAAATACCGGCACCAAACCGATCATCATTTTCAAACCATCCTTAGCACCCCGTTTCAGGGAATAGATCCGGTTATGCGTGCCCGGGAAAAGCAGGCTGTTACCCAATACGATACCAGCTCCTCCTGCAATAATTATGGATGATATTTCCAGTGTGCCGTGTATCCAGATTACCAGGATGGATTTCAACCCTAATCCTTTTGCAAAAAAATAATATTGAAAGGCGCCGATCATTACCCCGTTGGAGAAAAGGAACCAGATCGTACCGATAGAAAGCAACAGACCGGCGACAAAAGTCATAAAAGCTACTTTAATATTTCTGAGTGCAATGCCCAGGAACATACTCAGCCTCCCATCGCTTTTATAGACACCGAAAGGATCGCCCTTGGCAATATTTTCTTCCGTCATATCTACATACCGGTCGCCCAATACTCCCCTGACAAAGGTCTCATCATGCGCCGCGGAAAAAGCAGCCACCAGGGCGAATAAAATGAAAATGAGAAATGAATAGACTATTTCGCGATGATATTTCCTTATGATCAGCGGTAACTCCGTCCTCCAGAAACCCGAAATTCGGGAAACTTCTTCTTTTTTATTCCGGTAAATACCGAGATAGATGCGGGAGGCCAATCCATTCAGATACTGGGTAACCTTGCTATGAGGGTAGAAGGTCTTGGAATAACCCAGATCATTCACCAGATCGGTAAACTGTCCGGCCATTTCATCCGGATCAGTGGCTGGCTCATATTGATATTGCTTCCACTTATCTATATTTTTTTTAATAAAAAGACCTTCTCTCAAACCGGAAAGATTTAGCGTGATTCAGTAGTATATTTTGCTATATTTAAGCTTTACATTCACCCTTAAATATAATAAGGAAAATCTGAACAAAACCAATATGTCCCTAGTAAAATTAGATACCGGATTTAACATAGAGGTAGATTTTGCCATTACCCCATTTCACAAACGACTTTTTGCCTGGCTGATCGATGCTGCGGTCCTGTTTGCTTATTTCCTGATAATATCCAGGGTGATGGGTATTTTTTTGGGATCTGAATGGACAAATGAAGGATGGCTGGTAGTTTTGTTTAGTCTACCCTCACTTTTATATCACCTTATCTGCGAAATATTGATGAACGGACAGAGTATTGGTAAAAAAGCGATGGGTATAAAAGTGATCACAGCTGACGGAGGACACCCATCCTTTAGTCAATATGCGATCCGGTGGGTCTTTCGAATGGCCGATTTTCCGGTTTGGATCCCTGCGGCTGTTTATTCCAATTCCCTGCCCTGGTGGTGTATCATCTTTATTTTCGGAGGATTCGCCTGCTTCTTTATTACTCCTTATTCCCAGCGGATAGGCGACCTCGTCGCCGGAACGATCATCATAAATACCCGTACCAGTACGTCCTGGGAAGATACTGTATTTACCGAACTTGAAGATAACTATCAGCCCCGGTTCCCCCAGGTAATGAACTTAAGTGATAAAGATATCAATACGCTGAAGAGCATAATCGAAACCGTTAGAAAAAAAGGGGATTATGATCTTTCTATGCGGATCGGAGAAAGGATAAAATCAAAATTACATATCGAAAGCGATCAGGATTCCCTTGACTTCCTGCAAACCCTGCTGAAAGATTATAATTATTATTCGACCAGGTAAGCGTGTCACTGCCCGGAAATTCCGGAACCGGCCGGGCAGTGACAGCTACAGCCATTACCCTTTAAATAGTACTGTGTGTAAATGCTCCCGCAATAATCGCAATGATAAAGACGAGTGCATAAAAACCAAGAATGATAACCGTCAATATTCCCCAAAAACGAAAAAGGGATTTGAGGTTCCTGAATGCCTGAATTAGCTGATTCTGGTCATTACCGAGCAAAGCCGCTTGCGTCTTTTTGGAAAAATTATACAAGTAGAGGCAAGGAAAGAAATACAATAAAGCTATCAATATATATATAACTGAGATCAACGCTCCCATCCCCCCCATCATTCCGTAGGCTCCTCCCATGCGTCCGACGGTACTGGCAATAAAAGTACCTGCAAAAAGGGCTATTATTACAAATAGCCCGCAGAAGATAAACCCCAGTATCGATAAGAATTTACCCCACTTGGCTGTTTCTTTCAGGTAACCGGAGATACTGTTATCTACCTGTAATTCAAACAAACTGATTTCGGTGTTTTGTTCCATAAAATGGATTGGTTTTAGTGATTATGGATTCAATGTAAAAAAAATAGTTGCAATCACATAATGATTTGCAACTATTTTCTTTATTAAACAAAGCTATTTCAACAACTTAACTATTTTCCCTGCCATTCCCCCGCATGGAATAGCCTGGTGTTTACCCTGTTTTTCAGCCTTGGAAAATCCTTTTCAGCCTTAGGCATTAATAGGCCCGGGCGAACAAAACCCGTTGTATGCTGGGTTTGCCTGTCAGAATACAAATACCGCTCTCCGGGGCATTTTCCAGAGGGATACAGCGGATGGTCGCCTTCGTCTTTTCCTTGATGGCCGTTTCCGTCTCCGGGGTTCCGTCCCAATGGGCCGCAAAAAACCCACCTTTTTCATCCAGCCCCTTTTCAAATTCATCCCAATGGTCCACCCGGGTAATATGCTGGTCCCGGTAAGCCAGGGCCTTATCATACATCGATTGCTGGATGGTATCGAGAAGCCGCACCACCGTACCGGCCAGCCCTTCCAAAGGAACACTGGATTTTTCCCTGGTATCCCTGCGGGCAATTTCCACGCTGTTATTTTCAAGATCCCTGAGGCCAAGCGCAATCCGGACCGGAACTCCCTTCATTTCATATTCGGCAAATTTCCAACCTGGTCTGGAATTATCGTTATCGTCAAATTTTACGCTTACTCCGGCTGCCTTTAATTGGGCTGCCAATTCTTTTCCTTTGGCGTCCAGCAGGTCCTTTTTCTCCTCCCCCTTATAAATTGGGACGATTACGGCCTGGAGCGGAGCGATCTTCGGAGGTAAGATTAACCCGTCATCATCGCTGTGGGCCATTACAAGGGCTCCAATCAGCCGGGTGCTTACCCCCCAGCTGGTAGCCCAGACATACTCCAGCTTATTTTCTTTATCTGAAAATTTCACATCGAAGGCTTTGGCAAAATTCTGACCCAGGAAATGGGAGGTTCCGGCTTGCAACGCCTTTCCGTCCTGCATTAACGCTTCAATACAGTAGGTATCCACCGCTCCGGCAAAACGTTCGCTTTCCGTTTTTACTCCTTTGATCACCGGCAAGGCCATATATTCTTCGGCAAAGGTGGCATAGACATCCAGCATCTGCCTGGTTTCCGCGATCGCTTCGGCGGCTGTGGCATGAGCGGTATGGCCCTCCTGCCAGAGGAATTCGGCGGTACGCAGGAACAGACGGGTACGCATCTCCCAACGAACTACATTCGCCCATTGGTTGATCAGCAGTGGCAGATCCCGGTATGACCGTATCCAGCCCTTATAGGTACTCCAGATGATGGTCTCGCTGGTAGGCCGGATAATTAACTCTTCTTCCAGTTTTGCCGAAGGATCAACGACCACCCCTCCCCCATTGGGGTCGTTCATTAGCCGGTAATGGGTAACAACGGCACATTCCTTGGCAAATCCTTCCACATGGGCGGCTTCCTTGCTAAGAAAACTTTTGGGTATCAATAATGGGAAATAGGCATTCACATGACCGGTATCCTTGAACATCCGGTCCAGCTGGTCCCGCATCTTTTCCCAAAGGCCAAACCCATAGGGCTTGATCACCATACAGCCTTTTACGGCCGAATGATCGGCCAGACTGCCCTTGACGACCAGGTCGTTATACCATTGAGAATAGTCTTCATTCCGGCTTGTAATTTCTTTGCTCATAGAGGGTAAATTGGTCTGGTGATTATGTTTTTGGAGGGCCTTTTGGTTAATATAATTAATTCGTTTTTAACAATAAATGGTTAATGATTTCCTAATAAGGCTGATTATTTGTTGTAACTTTACCTTAACAGAAGACGCGCAAATTTAGCGACTTCCATTTGAAAAATAACACTTTAAAACCCTTCGCCATGAAACACATATATACCTTTCTGGCTGGCGCGATGATCATCTTCAACAGTTGCTCCTCCACCCAAAAGGCCTCGCAAACGCCTGATGATGTTTATTATTCACCCGGCGCCTCCAAAACTACCGGTACTTCCTCCGGCCAGGAGCAGGATGAATATTACAGTACAGCACCAAGCGATCAATACGTCCGTCTTAAAGTACAGAATCAATCACGTTGGTCGTATTTTGATGACTATAACGCCTATGATTCATATTATGCCCCTGTAGGCTTAGGTTACGGAGGTGGTTATGGCGGCGGATTCGGGTATGGGATTGGTTATGGAATGGGATTCGGTATGTCGGCTCTCAGCTTTACCTTCGGAAACCCTTATTTAGGCTGGAATAATTATTACATGTGGAATAGTTGTTATAATCCTTACTTCTATAATCCTTATTATGGCGGCGGATATGTTGTTGTAAATCCAAAGAATCCCGGCACCAGTGTCGCCACACATTTACGTAGCATTAACGGCAGCAACTATACCAATGGTTTTGCCGGAGGCAACGGGGTAAGAACTGCCAATAACCGGTATTACCGTCCGGCAACAGGGAGCAATACATCCTCTTATCAACAAGGAGGCAGATCTGGAAATGGCAACCAGTACAGGACCGTGAATGGAAATGGCTACCGGCCATCCAACAATGGGAGCGGAAATCAGCCAGCGACCCGTTCCACTTATTATCAGCCTTCCAGTCAATCCAGTCAGCCTACCAGAAGTTATACTCCTTCAAGCGGTGGCGGTGGTGGAGGCGGCGGTGTTAGCCGGCCAGGCAGACATTAAATGCATCCCCTATCCCCTAAAGGGAGGGAATGGATGAATAATTTTTCTTTTAATAAGAGGATCGATCTTACATAATACAGGAGGACTGATTTTGAGCATTTGCTGAATCTTTCCTCCTTTTTTTATAACACCCATCTCTGTTCATTAAATGCTCAGTTCCTGACCTATTATGCAAAAACTCCTTTTGTTAGTAAGCCTGTTGTTAGTAAGTCTGGTTGCTTGTCAACAACTGGCCGCCCAATTACCGGAAGATGCCTTGCGGGCGTCCTGGACAACCCCGAGTGGAACAGCCCGTGAACAAGCAATTGGAGGTGCAATGGGGTCTCTCGGAGGAGAGATTTCATCAGGATTCGTCAATCCGGCAGGGTTAGGCATTTATAAAACCAATGAATTCGTAATAAGTCCCGGATTTCGCTTCCTGATGGATAAAAGTACCTACCTGGGTACAAAAACCTCCGGCAATTCGGTGACCAATTATAATATGGGAACCACCGGCCTCGTATACAGCTATCAGGGTGGTAACGGAGGGCACAATGTTTTTGCCATTGCTGTCAACCGGATGGCCAATTTCAACAGCAATATCTATTACAAAGGTCAAAATAGCCAAAGTTCAGGTTCTGAGCAATACGCACAGGAATATGCGGCATCGGGGCTTGACGTCAGACAGGTCGACCAGAATATTGCCAACCCGGGTCTTACTTACGGTACCCGGATGGCCCTGTATACATCCCTGGTCGACACCTTGACGGCCGGAGGGGAAATGTTTGTCGTCGGGCAGCCGTCGAAAGGAAGCTCCTTCCTGTTGAACCAGGAAAATAATCTCCGGACCAGTGGCGGTATTACAGAGATCGCCCTTTCGGTGGCTACAACAGCAAGGGACAAATGGTACTTCGGAGGAACGCTCGGTATCCCTATTCTAAGCTATACCCGTACCCAGACCTATTTTGAATCCGATGCCAGTGGTAACACAAATAATGATTTCGACTCTTATACCTATAAGGAGACCTACTCGTCTAAAGGATGGGGTTTAAATGCCAAATTAGGAGTGTTATACCGTCCGAATAATTCCTGGAGATTCGGTTTGGCCGTTCATACACCCAGTATGTTTGGGATCACTGACAAGATCCACTCTTCGATGGTAACCAGGACCGAAAACCTTACCAGTTACAAACAGGTTTCTATTTCTTCAGATACGTTGGATATGTTATCCAATATCAATCCTGTCAATTCGGTGAATTACAATTTATATACACCCTGGAAGTTTCTCTTCAGCACCTCATATGTATTCGGTGGAGGTTCGGCAAATGTAAAACAACAGAAAGGGTTTGTCACCGCAGATATCGAATATATCACAACAGGCAGCCCCCGGTTCCGTACAGCAGATAATGGCGACGGCAGCGATAACAGCTATTATGACGCGGTTAACCAGGCTATAAAAAACTCTTATAAAGGAACCCTGGGAGCCCGCTTCGGTGGAGAGCTAAAATTAAGCACCTTTATGGCCCGGGCAGGGGTTGCTTATTATAGTAATCCGTATGAGGGCAGCGTATTAAAAGCAGACCGGTTGTTTCTCAGCGGTGGACTCGGTTATCGCAACAAAGGCATGTTCATCGATCTTACGTATATACAAGCCTTTAACAGAGATGTAAATTTCCCGTACATCCTCGCGGATACAAAAAATGAATATGCCTCACTCAAAGAGTCCGGAGGAACAGTCATGCTGACGGTCGGATTTAAATTTTAGGAAAAACTGGCAAGCATCCGGCCCTTCGCCCTTCAAAAACTAATTTTCTTCATGACAGGTTCCAGCAGGGCCGCCCAAATAGCGTATTCCTTGCCGGAAAAATGCAAGCCGTCCGATGCGATCAGGGAAGGATCGAAAGCTGCCTTGCGGCTTTCATCCGTAACATTTACATATTGTACCTGGTAATCCCTGGCAACCTCGTAATTGATATCATTGAACGTATTGATCCCCGAAGAAATTTGTTCCCGGTCTGCCCCATGGGCAAAAGGAGTAACGGAATAATCAGGAATGGAAAGGATGATTACATGGGAAGGCTTATTCCCTGCCAATTGAATAGACTGCTGCACCAGGCTGATGAACTGAATTTTATAATCTGCCTGACTGAGCCCCTGGTATTGATTATTCACACCGATCAGCAGCGAAACATAATCATAGGGGGGAGCAGCTGATTTAATGGAAAGGGCATATAACAGATCCCCTGTTGTCCACCCTGTCCTGGCAATGATCTCCGGGTCTTTACAGTTGAAATGATCGGCTTTCAGCAAGGCCGCTACCTGGGCCGGATACCGGTCGTCAACCGAAACAGATTGACCGATCGTATAGGAGTCACCTAATGCAAGATAGGTCCTCGAAGCTGTATCAAGAGGGTTGGGTAACAAGGCAGTATCTTTCGGAATCCTGGCCGGAGAAAGGCTGCTATTATTTTTTATACAAGCGGTCTCCGGTATCAAGCCTAACGTAATACATACGCCTGCAATCAGTCCTATAGTCTTAACCTTGAACAACATCGTCTTAACCTTGAATAGTTTTAAGGGCAATAAGGGGTGAAAAGGGGTAAAAAGGGTTCTTTATGTATCTCTATAGGTATATACGCAAGAAAGCGGCCCGATAGATTTCGGGCCGCTTCAATATATATTAATCCTTCCCGTACATTAGGTAATTTACCTAACTCCTCCTTTAGGGGGTTGGGGATTAGTAATCCATTCCACCCATTCCAGGTGCGCCGCCAGGATGGCCATGCGCTTCTTCTTTCTTAGGCTTGTCAGCGATCACACATTCGGTGGTCAGCAACATTCCTGCGATAGAAGCGGCATTTTCAAGGGCAATGCGGGTAACCTTAGTAGGATCGATAACACCCGCTTTCAACAGGTTTTCGTATACTTCGGTACGGGCATTAAAACCATAATCGCCTTTTCCTTCTTTTACCTTCTGAACGACGATGCTTCCCTCGATCCCGCTGTTGATAACGATCTGGCGAAGAGGTTCTTCGATAGCGCGTTTTACAATGGCAATACCGGTTGTTTCATCTTCGTTGGCGCCTTTCAGCTTTTCCAAAGATTCGATAGCGCGGATATAAGCTACTCCACCGCCGGGAACGATGCCTTCTTCAACGGCAGCGCGGGTGGCGTGTAAAGCATCGTCCACACGATCCTTCTTTTCCTTCATTTCGATTTCTGTAGCAGCACCTATATACAACACAGCAACACCGCCACTGAGCTTAGCCAGGCGTTCCTGTAATTTTTCCTTATCGTAATCGGAAGTGGTCGTTTCGATCTGTGCTTTGATCTGGTTTACGCGGGCTGCGATATCATCTTTTTTGCCTTTACCACCTACAACAGTTGTATTATCCTTGTCGATAGTCACCGATGCTGCGGAACCCAGATAACTCAGGTCAGCGCTTTCCAGTTTGTATCCTTGTTCTTCGCTGATCACGATACCCTTTGTAAGGATAGCGATATCCTGCAACATTTCTTTTCTTCTGTCGCCAAAGCCGGGAGCCTTAACAGCAGCCACTTTAATAGTACCGCGTAATTTGTTGACCACTAAGGTAGCCAGTGCTTCACCTTCCAGGTCTTCAGCGATGATCATTAAAGGACGGCCGCTTTGTGCTACTTTCTCCAAAATGTGGAGGATATCTTTCATCGCAGAGATCTTTTTATCATAGATCAGGATGTAAGGATTCTGTAATTCGGCTTCCATTTTTTCGCTGTTGGTAACGAAATAAGGAGAAATATAACCACGATCGAATTGCATACCTTCTACTACATCAACGGTAGTATCGGTTCCTTTGGCTTCTTCGACGGTGATCACACCTTCTTTACCCACTTTGGCAAAAGCCTGGGCAATCAGTTTGCCGATGTTATTATCATTATTGGCAGAGATGGAAGCGACCTGCTCGATTTTCCTGCCATCGTTACCGATAGTCTGGGATTGAGCTTTCAGATTGGATACCACTTTTTCTACGGCTTTGTCGATCCCTCTTTTCAGGTCCATTGGGTTAGCGCCGGCAGCTACGTTCTTTAAACCTTCGCTGATGATCGCCTGTGCAAGTACGGTAGCAGTAGTCGTTCCGTCTCCGGCAATATCAGCCGTTTTGGACGCTACTTCTTTCACCATCTGGGCACCCATATTCTCAATGGGATCTTCGAGTTCGATTTCTTTAGCTACGGTGACACCATCCTTAGTAATGGAAGGAGCGCCGAATTTCTTTTCCAATACAACATTGCGTCCTTTTGGACCTAATGTTACTTTAACGGCATTTGACAGAATATCAACGCCCCTTTTCATCTTATTGCGGGCTTCGATGTCGAAAAATAGTTGCTTAGCCATATTTTCAAATATTTAAAATTTTATATACGATAATTTATCCGCTTGTTCCTGCCAATACAGGAAGCTTGCTTTTATAATTTTGCAATAATGTCAGACTCCCTCATGCTCAGGAAATCCTGGCCTTCAAAGCTGATTTCTGTTCCGGCATATTTGCCATACAGAACCACATCTCCTACTTTTATAACAGGTTTTTTCCCGTCTTCATCGATTTCGCTTATTGCAACGACTTCTCCTCTCTGAGGTTTTTCCTTTGCAGTGTCGGGGATGATGATACCACCTGAGGTTTTTGTTTCAGCAGGCGCAGGTTTTACGAATACCCGGTTTTTAGTGCCCGCAATCGGTAAAATCGCTAACTTCTTAGCCATAATTGTATAGATTTTTGTTTTTATGAAAGATGCTGACTCCTGCAGGTTGCAGGCTTGCAAAGGTATACGAAATTCATACCAAACACGAAAGCAAGGTCATTATTGCAGGTTTAGCAAAACTCCGATCACCCTGATTAGGTAACCGTGTCAATATTTCAGCCACCAACAGGCGTATTTGTCAGGGAGTTGAATTTCAGGATGAATTGAAGGAGCTTTCCCCTGAGTACGATATCTGTACAATCAGCGGAAATAATCAAACAAAAGCGGCTATTGCCGCACAGCCACTATAAATGTATGGTTTTCAAATATTTAAGACTATGAATGAGAAAACCCCCGGAAAATGTTTTCCCCGGGGGTTTCTCATCTCTTATCACTATAAAACAAAAAAATTAAATCATAAACCGCAAAACAAGTCATCTGCGGGGAAATCTACATCTGAACGACCTGCGTTCTGAGGGTTGCTACAACAGCGCCGACCTGGCCGATCAGTTGAGTGGAAAGACCATTTTTCTGCGCTCCTTTTACGAGGTCTGTTACAAAAGAATCAAAATCGTCATTTGCCGCTTTTCCGTTCATACGCGGATTGGTCGCCGGATTGTGTGCAGCTACCATGCTTTTTCCTCCATAAGTGAAGTTCTTGGCTCCTGTAGCCACGCAGACAAAATCAGTCAGATTTTTTGATAAGGCTGAAAAACCTGTAGTTACGGGAGGAGTAGCTGTCACTTCGGCCAACAGCACCGAAAAAAATCCATTGATGTTGGGATCTGCTGCAATAACGAAAATGGTACTATCCAATACAGACCGGATGCCCAAACGTCCTTTTTCGATCATGGTTCCGGCATTGGCAGGATCGGCCACCATCGTTGTTCCCCCGAGAGAATCATAAAGGGTCATTTTGGTAGTATTATTATTGCTTTTGCTGCAGGATGGCGTCACCGATACAGTGATCACCAGGCCAAGAATAAGGGCTACACCTAACACCTTTGAACCGGCCAATCTGAATTTGTTTTTTACGTTTGCTGGAATCTTCGTTTTCATTATGTCGATTTTAAAATTAAAAAAGGTTTTTAAAGAAGTTATAGACTTTATAGGTACCTGAAGTCGATGCCACCGGGCAACCGCTCTTCAGATCTTTTTCACTGGGGATAATCCGGACGGCTTTATAGGCAAGATTTGATTTAAAATCCGCAAACACCTTAGCAGCCGTGGTTTTGACAGGAAAAAAAGTAAACACCACAATAGCACTCTGAGGATTGCATAGCACGTGATCCACACCTTTTTGCCGGTATAACCAGTCGATTATTTTTGTGGAATCCTCGCCTGCTATTTCCTGCTGGATGTCGATACGGGCCATTGCCCTTAAATTGGGATCGGGCGCTTTTGGCCTGGTAACTATATATATGTGCACTGCCAAAACAGCCACAAAAACCAGAAAGACGCTCCCGGTAACCATCAGGATCTTTTTAACTAAATGCTTGTTCATATAAAAAAGCTGTTTTTAAAATTTTTGACGGCTGTTGCCTGAAATATGCTTTTTGTATGTCTTAGAAAAAATGTGAAGAACTTAACAAGTAAGACCGATCAGAATTAGCAATACGATAACCTCAACCGCTTTTTAAAGGAAAATTCCGGCTAACACGAGACTTCCCTTTGAAAACAGAATACTACAGCCGAAAAGGCTTTTAAACGAAAAGACTGAATGATTTTTTAATCAGTGTTATAAAGAATCCGCAGAAGTACTCACTGCATTTTCCTTTATATTGATTGTTTATTTTACCGATATCCGGACCGGATACTAAGAGATACGACAATATTATGACAATAGATTTCGGGTTTTGAGAAATTTGAAGGAGTGTGCAAGGGGTAAATGGTAAATTCTTATCTTCGCAGCCGCTAACAAAGCTCTTATTAAATGATCAGTAGAAGAAATATCCGGGTTAAAGTGATGCAAACCTTGTATACCCTGGAAGCGCAGGAACAGAATGTGAAACCGGGAGAACCGGTTAGAATCTTGCAAAAGCATTTTGACCAATCCAGGCAGTTGTTAGTGTACCTTCTTTATTTTCTTACTGAAGTGGCCCGCTATGCCGAAACGGATTCCAGGGTCCGGGCCTCCAAACACCTGCCTAATGAGCAGGATCTGAACGTCAATATCAAACTGGCCGGCAATGAATACATCTGGAAGATCCTGGAGGACCCTTCCTGGCAAAAAGCCCTGGCAACTGACAAACCACAGCTGATTGTTAATAAAGATCTGATCAAACGTCTCTACCAGGAGTTGGTAACTACGGAGGAATATAAAAAATATATTACCGATGCCGGTAGGGAAAAAAGAACAGAAAAACATATACTGGAATTTATTTTCACCGACCTGATGCTCCCCAATGAACTGTTCGAATCCCATATCGAAGAGTTGTTTACCAACTGGGACGATGACGTGGATGTAATATGCCAGTTATTGATGGCCTGCCTTACCAAAACCCAGCCTTTAACCCTGCAGGAAATTATCAGTTCCGAAAAATTGGGTTTTGCCAAAGGACTTTTACAGACGGTTATGGAGAAGAAAGAAGTGGTTATGGACCTGATCAAACCCAAATTAAAGAATTGGGATGCAGACAGAATCGCCACCCTGGACATGATCCTTATGCAGATGGGAGTGGCCGAGTTCCTGTTTTTTGAGACCATTCCTCCAAAAGTTACCATTAATGAATATATTGATATAGCCAAAGAATATAGTACCCCTCAAAGCGGTCAATTTGTCAATGGAATCCTTGATAACATACATAAGGAACTGCTCAATGATGACAAAATGCATAAAATTAATTTTAAACCCTCCTAAAAAGCGCCATTTCCTGTAGGTTTGCAAAAAATAATCTTCATGCGTTATCTATTTTCTTGTTTTTTAGCGGCCGCTCTTCTTTCCGGCTGTAAAAACAAAGATAAAAGCGGAGCGATACCATCCATAGGGGATAAGGCCGTCCAAAGGGATTCCACCCAGCTTACCACTATTCAATGGCTGGATTCTGTTAAAGATTTCGGAAAAATCAGTGAAGGCCAGAAGCTGGAAGTATCCTTCCGGTTTAAGAATACCGGTGATAAACCCCTGGTGATCGAACGGGTACAACCCAGTTGCGGTTGTACTGTAGCCGAACAATCCAAAGAACCCGTAGCACCGGGCCAGGAAGGGCTGATCAAGGCTACTTTTAACAGCGAAGGGAAAACCGGGGTTAACCATAAGACCCTCAACGTATTCGCCAATACGAAAGAAACCCAGAATCATTCCCTGGTTTTTACGGTGGAAGTGGAAAAAAAATAAATTATTATAATTTATTATAGTACGAATCATTTCAATCAAACAATAATACAATGACTCCATTAGTAGTTTTATTACAAGCAGGCGGCGGCGGACTTCCCCAGCTGTTCCTGATAGGTGGTATGATCCTGGTATTTTGGCTTTTTATGATCCGACCTCAGGCAAAAAAAGCCAAACTGGCCAAAAAATTCCAGGAAGAAATGCAGAAGGGAGACAGGATCGTTACGATCGCCGGCATCCACGGAAAGGTGAATAAGGTGAACGATGACGGAACCATGGATATTGAAACAAGCCCAGGCAGCTACCTGAAAATTGAGAAAAGCGCTATCTCTATGGAGTGGACGCAGAATATCAATAAACCGGCAGCGGCAGATAAAAAATAATAAGCAGTGAGCCCGGTAAAAGCCGGGCTTTCTTTTACCTATCAATAAAGGGTCAATTTAATAACAGGCCTATGCTCAGAGTGGGTTTGACAGGCGGCATCGGTTCCGGTAAAAGCACGATTGCCGGAATATTCGTTGTTTTGGGTATTCCCGTGTCCAATGCCGATCAGGAAGCCAAACGGGTCATGAATACGGATCCTGATCTGAGACAGCAGATCATCCGTCATTTCGGACCGGAAGCCTATAATGACAAAGGGTTGAATCGTTCCTGGCTCGCCAGTCAGGTATTTACCGATCAGCATAGGGACAAGCTTGAGCTCCTTAATTCATTGGTTCATCCGGTCACGATCCGCGAAGGGGAAAAATGGATGAAGGAACAATCTTTAAAATCCCATTATGCTATCCGGGAAGCTGCCCTCATCTTTGAAAGCAAATCCGGAGGGTATCTGGACTATGTTATAGGAGTTTCTGCTCCGGCAGTCTTACGGATTGAACGGACGATGAACCGGGATAAAATAACCCGGGAAGAAGTCCTTCAACGGATGAAAAATCAGATGGATGAGGAAGAGAAATTAAAATTATGCGATTTTCTGATCTATAATGACGGGCAACAGGCCGTCCTTCCCCAGGTACTGGCCCTTCACGAACGGCTACTGGCGTTAAGCTCCGCTACATTATGACTTCGTTGGCTGGTGGAATGTCAATTCGAAACGATACCGATTTTCCTTGATACTTAATATCTCTTATACCCTTAAAAGGGCAGGTAGTATATCGAAAAAAAAGCGCTGGTTCCCACTCAAATAAGCTAATGTCTTTTTTATGGTATTTTCTTGGAAAAGGCGCGTTTTTTTGATATACCACCATGCCTGACGGTTCAATAGAAAAAGGCAGCCGCGATCGATCACAGCTGCCTTTCCGCTATAGGTATTAGTTGATATCTTTTGTCTGTCAATTTCTCCCCTCTCTATTTCAGTTTAGCCAGCGCTTCTGTTATCCTTTCCCAGGCTTTTTCGATATTCCCCATGCTGTTCGCAAAAGAGAAACGCACACAGGCAGGCTCTCCGAAAGCATCTCCCATTACAGAAGATACGTGGGCCGTATTAAGAAGATACATACTGAAGTCCGCAGCATTCTTAATAACCTCGCTCCCATTGGACTTGCCGAAATAGGCCGAAACATCGGGAAAAATATAAAAGGCGCCTTCGGGTTCGAAGCATTTGAAGCCAGGAATCTGTTTTACCAATTCCAGGGTTCTTTTTCTTCTGTTGGTAAATTCCCTGACCATGCCCAGTGATGGTTCCAGATCAGTTGTCAGCGCGATCACCGCAGATTTCTGGGCAATGGAGTTGGTCCCGCTCGTAAATTGTCCCTGTAATTTTTCACATGCCTTGGCAATTTCCGCATGGGCGGCGATATACCCCAGACGCCAGCCGGTCATGGCAAATCCTTTGCTCAATCCGTTGACGATAATGATCCTGTCCTTCAGGTCGTCGAATTGTGCGATGCTTTCATGTTTGCCGGTAAAATTAATATATTCATAAATCTCATCGGAAATGATGAAAATGCCGGGATGTTTACGGAATACTTCGGCAAGGGCACCTAACTCTGCTTTATTATATACCGCACCGGAAGGGTTACACGGAGAAGAAAACAGAAATACTTTGGTAGCAGGAGTAATGGCAGCTTCCAGTTGTGCCGGTGTGATTTTAAAACCACTTTCGAGAGGGGCATGTATTTCCACTACTTTTCCACGGGCTATCTTAACCAGTTCGGAATAAGTCACCCAATAAGGAGTGGGAATGATCACTTCCTCATCTTCGTCCACCAAAGCCAGGATGATATTGGCCAGGCTTTGTTTGGCACCCGTGGAAACCACGATATTTTCTGGTTTATAATCCAGATTATTATCTCTTTTCAATTTGGTACAAACCGCTTCGCGGAGATCCACATATCCCGAAACGGGGGTATAATGGCTCCAGTTATCATCGATCGCCTTCTTCGCCGCATCCTTGATATGTTGCGGTGTATCGAAATCGGGTTCACCAAGACTCAGGTCGATAACATCGATCCCTTTTGCTCTTAATTCGCGGCCGAGCTTAGCCATCTTGAGGGTTTCCGGTTCGCTGAACCTGGAAAGAATAGAAGATAATTGCATAGTATTTATAAAATTGAGCGGCGCAAAGATAAGCGCTGGGCTGCAAGCTGCAAACGGAAATTTTACAGGGGTTCCTAAAAATTGGACTACGGGAGAACTTCGGCCCTAACACTGTTAAGGGCTAGTTCGTATTGGCTACGCCCGTAACTTTCGTCCCGTTCTCGTCCGAACGGAACTCAGTTACGCATATGCTCGGTTATGCCCGAAAGGGCCATCATTGATAGTACATCTTCCATCCGGAAAGATCCGGGATCCTTGCCTTTGAACGGTGGAGTTCGTTCTCATAGATCACCCTTCCCAGGTTTTTAAGGAAGGGCAGGCCGATTCGTTCATAGTCGTATTGATTATCATTCAATATCCCGTCGCTGTTACAATAAATGGTAGCGCTCAGCATATATTCAATGTGTTTGTCGAAATCGGCAAAATAGCTGATATCCGTCAGGAATCCATAGGCATCCCCTTCCTTGCTGAAGATCCGGATATTCCTTGGCAGCCGTCCCTTTTCTGCACCCCAGTAAAGGAACTTTCCATAAGCATCCGGAAAACCGGCCGAATCGTAAGATGGGTAGCCGGATTCTCCCGGATATTCAGAAAGAAATTGATACACAAATGAATAATCCTCCTCCCGGAGATGAAAAGCCTGCGAATCGGGCACTGACCGGGGAAAAAGGATGCTCCGCAAAATCCGGTGGAGGCTTTCCAGCGTGATCCTGTTCTTTTTTGAAAAATCCATCGCATGGTTAACCATACCGGTTTTGTCATAATAGGCCCTACCCAGGGAATCCTTTCTTTCAGGGTAAGACAGATTGCTGATCTGCATGGGTTGTCTGTAAATGGATTTTCCTGATGAATCGAGGAAACTGACAGGATTGGTATGCCTGTTCTGGTCCTCGGTCATCGAAACTTCCAGCCGGTGCAGGATAGCAGCATCGGGATAGCCCATTTTATGAAGTTTTTCATTGAGGTTTTCCTGCCCCAACAGCTCATAAAGGCGGTTAAAAGCATCATTATCGCTCACTAAAAAGATCTTTTTTACGTACTGCGCAACAGTGGGACGGCCATCCTTTGTTGTAGGGTCATTAAAGACCGGAGTCTGGCCGCTGTAAGCCTGCCCGGTGATCAGGGAGGCATTTCTGTCCAATCCGGGCAATCTCAACTCATTTAGTCTTTGAAGGGCAAGGAGAGCCACAGGCAATTTTACGGTGGAAGCGGGATAAAAATATAAGTTGGGGTCCGTATTATAATAATAATCCCGGAAAAAGGGAGTATTGGTAGCATCCCGGTCTATCCGCGTATAAATGATCTGGACCCGGAATGAGTCCTTGTTATTCAATATATTACTAAAATATTGGGGATAACGGAACAACAATTGTTCAAGGAACGGATCGGTTTTGGCTGTCGGGGAAATGACCGGCCGGGCAGCCGGAAGTCCGCCTTTTATCCCTGGCTTCCCTGTATCTGCCCCCGGTTTGAGCGCAGTAGTTGTGCCGTAGGGATTAACAGGATCAGGTGATACTGTGCCTGCAGCGGACTTCTGCTCCGTAATGGTTTTCCCTGAAGAGCTTCCTGTGGCCGATGCTTTCCCGGCGGGCCGGCACCCGGCCAGAAGGCCAGGGATCAGAAGCAGGCCCGCAAAATCCTTTGTTCTCATAATTCAAAATAGCTAATACTATTCAATTCTAAAACCTATATTTGCGATTCTTTAAAAAAAACAAACGAAACTTCCAATGAGAGCACTGGTAAGTATTTTTGCTGCTTTATTGATCATTATTTCATTGTATCAACTTTCCTTTACCTGGTTTGTGAACAAACACGAATCGGCAATGGATGTTAAAGCCAAACAGTATGTAAATAAACTCTACCCTGCGGCCAACAAAAAATATCCCGGCGATAAAGAGGCACAAGCCCTTTATCAGGATACCCTGGACCAGGTTTACAACACAAAGAAGAGGAAATTACTGGATAGCACAAGGGATACAAAGATTACCTGGTGGAATACTACTTACCAGAAGTCCAAGGAAAGTGAATTGTTGCTGGGTCTGGATCTCCAGGGCGGTATCAGCGTGACCCTCGATGTAGCCATCGACGGTCTGATCAAGGGGCTGTCCAACAATCCCCGCGATCCTGTATTGTTGAAATCCCTGGAATCGGCGAATCAAAAAAAGGTGACCAGTTCCGGAAACCTGATAGATCTTTTTGCCCAATCATTCAAAGAAGTTAATCCCTCAGGGAAACTGGCTCCTTTATTCGCGAATGCAAACCGCAATAAGATCAAGTTCGATGCTTCGGATAATGCCGTGGTGACCTATCTGCACGAAATGGCGAGCGCCGCTATGAAACAGACCTACCAAGTACTCCAGAAACGTATTGATAAATTCGGCGTGGCTCAGCCCAGTATCAGCCTGGATGAGAACAGGGGCATCATTTCGGTGGAGCTGGCAGGTGCCACCGATCCGGAAAGGGTCCGTAATTATTTGCAATCTACCGCCAATCTGCAGTTCTGGGAGGTATATAATACCGGCGAACTGGTGAATTCCATTCAAAATGCAGACAAGGCCTTACAGAACTACCTCAACGGAGTAAAAGCCGATACGTCTCTTAATAAAGCGGATTCTGCCAAAAAGGACACCAGCAGTCTCGCAGGTAATCAGAATCCCCTGTTTAAAATTATTCGTTTCCTTCAACCGCAGCAGGATCCCAAGACCGGGCAACCCCGCTATTCCGCTCCAGTCGGCCAGGCTGCGATCAAGGATACCGGTACGATCAACGATTATCTGAGTAATCCGGTTGTCCGTAATAATTTTCCACAGGATCTGAAATTCCTCTGGGGCAAACAGGAACTGGATGATGACGGAAAGGCCATTCCTGTTCTGGAACTCTATGCTATCAAAACCCTTCCCGGCACCGAAAAAGCAAAAATCGAGGGAGATGCCATCGAAGATGCCAGCCAGGATTTCGATAACGTCACCAGCGAAGTCATCGTGGAAATGAGCATGAAGAAGCAGGGAGCGAAAGACTGGGCTTCCATGACCACTAAAAATTCCAATCCATCACGGCCGATCGCGATCGTGCTGGACGATATCGTTTATTCAGCCCCGTTTGTCAACGAACCGATCACCGGCGGACAATCCAGGATCACCATGGGTCGTGGCAAAAACTCACAACAGACTATTCAGGAGGCGCAGGATCTGGCCAATATCCTGAAATCCGGTAAGCTGGACGCACCTGCCAAGATCGTATTTTACGATGTGGTTGGGCCTACCCTTGGTAAAGAAGCGGTTAACGGCGGAATGCTGGCCTTTCTTATCTCCTTTATAGTGATCTTCGGCCTGATGCTGGTTTATTATAACACGGCCGGTTGGGTAGCCAATGCCGCACTGATCCTGAACCTGCTGTTCACTATTGGGGTATTGAGCGCGCTGCATGCCACACTGACGGCTCCGGGTATCGCTGCCCTCGTACTGACCATCGGTATGGCGGTTGACACCAACGTAATTATATTCGAGCGTATCAAAGAAGAGCTGACCCGAGGCAAGAGTTACCAACTCGCCGTTAGTGATGGTTACAAACGATCGTTGGCTCCTGTATTGGATTCGCATGTGACAAACCTGCTTACCGCCCTGATCCTGTTTTACTTCGGATTGGGCCCGGTCCTTGGTTTTGCGACCACACAGATTCTCGGTATCCTGCTTTCTCTTTTCTGCGGTATCCTGGTTTCCAGGCTGATCACGGATTATTACACCAACAAGAACCGCCATTTTAAATATTTCACTCCCCTCTCCCGCCGGATATTCAAACACGCTTCCTTTAAATTTATTGAATACCGTAAAGTGGCTTATGGCATTTCCGTTGTCGTTCTGTTACTGGGTGTTGGATCCTTTTTTCATGGATTCAAAGAAGGCGTTGAATTTGAGGGTGGGCGCAGTTTTGTGGTCAACTTCCACAAGCCGGTTCAGTCTGAGCAGGTGAAGGATCAGTTAAAACTGACCTTTGGGGGTTCCGTCCCTGAGATCAAGACCTATGGAGGTAATGAGCAACTGGAAATCACGACAGATTACCTGATCAAACAGGAAGGACAAACGACAGATTCCATCGTTTTAAATAAATTATACGAAGGACTGAAATCATTCCTTCCAGTCGGAACAACTGTTCATGATTTTGTATCCAATAAATTTGTGCAGGGGAGCAAAAAAGTACTCCCTACTATTTCCGATGACCTGAAGGCGGGTGCATTTAAGGCGGTCATATTTGCCATTATTATCATCTTCCTGTATATATTCATCCGGTTCCGTGACTGGAGATATTCCCTGGGTACCATCATCGCACTGTTGCATGACGTGTTCGTAACCCTGGCCGTATTCTCCTTCCTGCATGAGGTTGTACCGTTCCCGCTGGAAATCGATCAGCATTTTATTGCGGCAATCCTGACGGTTATCGGCTTCTCCATGAATGACACGGTTATCGTATTTGACCGTATCCGTGAAGACAGCCGCATTCTGAAAGGGGCCAGCAATGGACAGATCATCAACAAGGCCATCAACGAAACCCTGAGTCGTACCATCATGACTTCGCTCACGGTATTCCTCACTATCCTTATCCTTTTCCTGGTGGGTGGTGAAGTGACCCGTGGTTTTGCCTTCGCGATGTTGATCGGGGTAGTAACCGGTACCTATTCATCGATCTTTGTAGCCGCTCCGTTCCTGGTGGATTTTGCCAAAGGCAAACCACTTGGTAAAAGTGGAGAACCCGGAACCGGCGCTGAAAAAGCAAAGGTGGTGGCTCCTGCAAAATCCTGATAACACTGCATGAAAATCCGGATATCAACCTGATATCTCGGCCCTAAAATATAAAAACCCTGTAGCTGATCGCTGCAGGGTTTTTTCTTTTTGCCCCTCTTAGCCGCTCCAAAGATTGCGTTCTTACAGCCAGACTAAGTCCTTTAGAATACCTGAGCGTCCAAAATCAATTTCGAAAATTTACTGAGGAACAATAAGCTCTTCTACTCTGAGTGAATGAAAGAAATAAAATCTCCAACAACGAAGGTTTCTGAAGATGGGGTTTCCCAAGGGGCGTAACAGAACTTCGGCCTCTACACAGTAGTGGCCTCGTCCGTAACCTTCGCAAAGCTCGGTTAGGGCGCGACGCATAAAAGGTATTTGCCCCCGGCGCACATTTTAAATCAGCGCCGGGGGCAAATAACGTCCCGATAACAACCGGGACGGGGGGAAAGAAGTAGTATTGACTAACTTTTTTTAGGGGTCTTATTCTCTTTGAAACGTTTATCGGGAGTACCGTCCTTTTTCGCATGGACCGGAGTGGTTTTGGCACCACCTTTATTTGCTTTATAACGCATGTCTGCTGTGCCATCCTTTTTGGTCGGACCAGCAGTGGCAGAAGCAGCAGGTGCAGCGGCAGTTTTAACGGTCTTTGCCTTCTTGGCTGGAGCCGGTGGCGGGGTGGTCTGAGCAAAACTGAATCCAGCGAAAGAAAGTAATAGACTGGCAAGGATGATAATTTTTTTCATACTGAGGTGAGTTTTTCGTTAAAAAAAGGAATTCTTTCGTAATTTATTCAAATGCGTGCCGGTAACAAAAAAAACTTTCTTAACAACCACTTAACCATTTTATTATATTTATTGAATATAAAGCATAGCAATTTTGCACAACCATGCGTTCTTCTACCTTAAAATGGATCGTTTTATCGGCCACCCTGCTGGCTTCTCTGATCGTAACGGTCCAGCTTTTCTGGTTGAACAAAGTCTATTCTTTTGAGCAAAGGCAGTTTAATATCAATGTTGTCAAGAGTATAAGAGGTTTATTTGAAGACCTGCAAATGAATGATGCCCCCGGCACCAGTTTGCAGGAGCTCATCAACAATCCGGGCAATAACTATTTTCTGTTCAAGGCCGATACGATCCCCCCCAGGGATTCCCTGTCCTTTTACCTGCAGGAAGAATTTGCCGACTTTGGGGTCCTTACCGATTGTAAATTAGGAGCTTACAGCAGTGCATCCAAAAAATACGTTTACGAACAGTTCCTTCCTACCCCAGCCTCCAGGTATCCCGGCGCAAGAACCGCCCAACAGGATCTGCCAATATTCAGGACGGATTTCGATCATATCTTATTGTATTTTCCGCACAGGCATGAATATATACTGGAACAGATGGGTTTCTGGATTGTCAGCAGTGTGGTCCTGTTCCTTGCCCTGATCGGGTTAACTGTCAGTCTGTTCTATTTCTACCGGCAAAAATTCCTGGCGGAGATCCAGAAGGATTTTGTCAACAATTTTACCCATGAGTTCAAGACTCCGCTTGCCGTGATGAAGATCGCTTCGGACGTACTCGCCCAGCATTCCATACTCCATCAGCCAGACCGCCTGGAGCGATATACAGCCATCATAAAAAATCAAACAGAGCATTTGCAAAGCCAGGTAGAGAGACTCTTAAAAGCGGCCTCCCTGGAATCGAGGGACCTGCCTATCCGGAAAGAAGATATCGATGCGCATCTGATGATTGAACAAGCCCTGAATAAAGTTCAACCGCTGATAGAGCAGAAAAAGGCAAAGGTGGAGCTAAAAATGGAGGAAGGCAAAGGTATAGTTCATGCAGATAAGGCTCACCTGGAACTGGCCCTTGTCAACTTATTGGAGAACTCCCTTAAATATTCCGATCAGCCCCATATCGTTGTGGAGACGGGAAATGAAGAAAACGATTTTTTCATTTCTGTAAAAGACAATGGCGTAGGGATCGAGAAAAAGTACCTGAAGAATATATTTAAAAAATTTTACAGAGTTCCAACAGGCGATATTCACAACGTAAAGGGTTTTGGCCTGGGGTTGAACTTTGTCAAACGTATTATCGATGCCCATAATGGGAAAATAAAAGTGAACAGCCTTCCGGGCATCGGTACGGAATTCCGATTATTCATACCACTCAATTAAACCATATGCAAGGATCCAAAATAAAAGTGCTTTTGGCAGAAGATGATCTTTCCCTGGGATATGTTATAAAAGATAACCTGATGGATGCTGGATATGATGTCGTGCTCTGCCCTGACGGGCAAACCGCGATCGATAAATTCGATAAAAACGAATTCGATATTTGTTTGCTGGATGTAATGATGCCAAATAAGGATGGGTTTGCCGTGGCAAAAAAACTCCGTCAGCAAAGCGATTTGGTCCCTATTCTCTTCCTTACAGCCCGTTCGATGGAGGAAGATAAAATCAAGGGGTTCGAAAGTGGCGCCGATGATTATATAACCAAGCCTTTTTCCATGCAGGAACTGCTGATGCGTATGGAAGTATTCCTGAGAAGGACAAAGAAAATGCACTCCGACAAGGCCGTTACCTTTACTATTGGGAACCTCAATTTCTCATATACCGATCTTAAACTTGTTATCGATAAGGAAATCTTCAACCTCACCCAAAAAGAGGCCGATTTGCTGAAATTCCTTTGTGAACATGCGAACAGGATCCTTAAAAGAGAAGAGGTCCTCTTAAATGTCTGGGGAAAGGATGATTATTTCCTGGGAAGAAGCATGGATGTCTTCATTACCAAATTGCGGAAATATTTTAAAGCCGATCCGATGGTAAACCTGGAAACTATTCATGGCGTTGGCTTTCGGTTTAATACACCGGACCCATCTTAACAATTTGTTTGGCAATATAATAGCAGGTTTGATCATTTCTCCTCCGCCGGAATCTGTACCATCCGGCTTATTATTGCCTGACCTATCATATATCAATTTACCCTTGCTTAACCCCTGATTAACATTCTAATACAATAATTTTGCACTCTTAAAAACAATCGCATAACCTATGCAAAAAAAACTGGTCGTATTGATCATACTTTCCTTTTTTACCAGTTCCATGCTCCGGGCGCAGCTTCACCAGGATACCATTCGTATTTCCTTACCTGAAGCCGAAAAGATGTTCCTGGACAGCAATTTGCAATTGCTGGCTCAGCGTTATAATGTAGATGCGAATAAGGCCCTTGTCATTCAGGCAAAACTTTGGCCAAATCCCAATTTCAGTATCGGACACACGCTATATTCAGGAACCCTCAGGAAGTTTTTCCCGGTGGGCGCAAATGATGAGACTACAGCCGGACTTTCTCAATTGATCCTGTTGGCAGGCAAACGAAACAAGCAGGTACGGTTGGCCCAGGCCAATGCCCAATTGACAGAATACCAGTTCTTCGATTTGCTGCGCACCCTGAAATATACACTGCGGACAGATTATTTTCATATCTATTATCTCCGGCAAACGGCCAAACTTTATGACGAAGAGATCAGGGCACTTGGCCAGATCGTCCATGCTTTTGCCCAGCAGCAGGGAAAAGGATATATTTCAGAAAAAGAGGTCATCCGAATAAAAGCGCAGTTATATAGCTTTCAGAGCGAATACAGCGATCTGATCAACCAGGTAAGTGACCTGGAAAGCGAGATAAGACTGGTATTACAGGCCAAACCTACCCTGTATATCGAGCCTTCACCCGATGTCCGGTCACTGGGCAGTCTGGACCCGGCTCAATATCCTTACAATACTCTGGTAGACTCTGCCTATCGTAACCGGACCGATCTCCAGATAGCAAGGGCCAACACGAATATCAACCAGTTGAATTATGCTTATCAAAAAGCATTGGCCGTACCTGATCTTAGCTTATCCCTTGGGTATGACGAGGCCGGAAGTTTTCTGAATAATTATGTCGGTATCGGAGCGTCGATCGATCTGCCATTTTTTAACCGAAATCAGGGCAATATCAAATCTGCCAGGGCGCAGATCGCTAATGCGGTGACTACGCAGAAAAGTACCCAGGCCGCTGTTGAAGAGAATGTTGCCAGGTCATTGGAAAAAGCGTTCGCTCAACATAAATTGTATCAGTTGATCGAGCCTGGATTTACAGGCGATTTTGAGCGTCTGATGAAGGAAGTATTGATCAATTACCAGAAGAGGAATATCAGCATCCTGGACTTCCTGGACTTCTACGATTCGTATAAACAAAATACGCTGCAGCTTAATTCGATACAGTTTAACCGGGTAAGTGCATTTGAGGATATCAATTATTATACGGGTACTAATTTTTTTAACTAACCGTCAACGTTTACCGATAATCATACTTTTATATGCGAAATATTTTCAGATCAGGCGGCAGGTTTCTTTGTGTTCTTTTAGCGGGAGCCACCCTTTTTATGCAGGCCTGCGAAACCAAGGAGAAAAAAACGACCGGGGATAAAGACAAATACATCATACCGGATACGGTCATGAACACCTTGCGGATAGACACAGTTAAGACCTCCCAGCTGATGAATGCCATTACACTCACAGGAAAAGTGGGCTCCAATGATGACAACGTCGTCCCTGTAAATGCTTTGGTCAGCGGCAATATTCAGGATATTAAAGTCCTTTTAGGCGATTATGTTAAGGCCGGTCAGGTATTGGGCGTTGTGAAAAGCTCTGAGATGGCCGGATATGGCAATGACCTCATCAATGCCGAATCCAATTTACGGATCGGGGAAAAAAATCTTGAAAAAACCAAGGACATGTTTAAGAGCGGTCTTGCTTCCATGACGGATTCTCTTAGTGCGGAAGTCGCAGTTCAGCAAGCCAGGTCAGAACTTAGCCGGGTAAACAGGGTATTAAAGATCAATGGCGGCAACACACAGGGTGACTTTGTTGTCCGTGCGCCGATCAGCGGATTCATCGTTCAAAAAGCAGCCACGAACAATATGACCATACGCGGAGACAACAACACCAGCCTGTTTACGATTTCAGACCTGAAGAATGTCTGGATCCAGGCCAATGTATATGAATCCAATATCAGTCTCATTCACCTGGGGGATAACGTAGATGTAACTACGCTGGCCTATCCGGGAAAAGTTTTTAAGGGAAAAATCGACAAAGTGATGAATGTCCTGGACCCCGCCAGCAAGGTAATGAAACTGCGGGTCGTGCTCCCTAACCCGGACTATGTGCTGAAACCGGAAATGTATGCCAGTATCACCGTCAACAATAAAGAGAACCGTCAATGTCTGAGCATTCCTTCCCAGGCATTGATCTTCGACCACAGTCAATATTATGTCCTCGTATTTAATAGCAAGGCTGACGTAAGGATTACCCCGGTGCAGGTGATCAATACGGTTGGCGAACGGACATTCCTGGCAGGCGGCGTGAACGATGGGGATAAAGTCATTTCCTCCCAGGCCATTCTAATCTATGATGCCCTCAACAGTTAACCAGGGCAGGGCTTGGCCAGGGCTTACCGTAAGGTGGATACGAGACACAAGGGGCTATCGATGAAAAGATGTAATTTTTTTCTTACTTTTATCCCTAAGCCGTATGCAAGTAAAAAAATGCTACCTGTCATTGCTCGCCCTCTGTCTCCTTTTCCGGACCGTATCCGTATCGGCCCAGGAATTTTTCAGACCTTCCCCTACCTACAATAAAGGGCGGGTGACAGGAACCATCATTGTGGAATCGGCTATCGGAGTAGCCATAACCTTTGGACTTAATTATATATGGTATAAAAAATTTCCACACAGCCAATTTCATTATTTTAACGATAACAATGAATGGCTGAGTATGGACAAGGTCGGACATGCCACGACCGCTTACAATATCGCGGCCATCCAGAGCGATGTGTTGCGTTGGGGAGGCGTCAAACCGGGTACCGCTGCCGCGATCGGCACCCTGACGGCGCTGGGATTCATGACCATGATAGAAATCATGGACGGGCATTCAGACAAATGGGGGTTTTCCAAAGGAGATATGGTTGCCAATTTAGCCGGCTGCTTTTTATTCGGAGGTCAGCAATTGCTTTGGGGCGAACAACGTATGGGGCTTAAATTTTCTTACCACGGTTCGATATTTCCTCAATATCATCCCGGAGAACTGGGCCGGAATCTGCCTCAACGTATGTTAAAGGATTATAACGGGCAGACCTATTGGTTCTCTGTCAATATAGCTTCCTTTCTTCCGGCGTCCGGTAATTTCCCAAAATGGCTGAACCTGTCGGCCGGCTATGGAGCGGAAGGCATGATCGGTGCAACAACCAACCCCAAGATTATAGATGGACGGAGGGTCCCTGATTTTAAACGGTACCGGCAGTTCTATCTTTCTTTCGATACCGATCTTTACCGGCTTGATGGCCTGACCCCGCTGGAAGCCACTTTATTAAAAGTAAACCGGACCCTGAAAATGCCGGCTCCGACCTTGGAATGGAATAAAGTGGAAGGATTAAAAGGGCATTTATTCTATTATTAATATAGAAATTCGACTCTTCTTTCTACTTTTAAACACTCTAATCCAAGGCCCAAAGACCGCCACTGGCGGGCTGCCTGGAAGGGCCATCATTTGTTAATGGAATTTGATTGGGGGTACTTTTATACACCCCCAATCAAATTCCATTAACATGGTATTAACCCTACATTCCATTAACATTGTGCTCTGAATAACAGGGCATTACCGTTGAATAAACCTCCCCGTTACCAAGACCTATAAATCACAATTGACCCAAAATATCAGGTAATGAACAAAGTGCTTAAAGGAATACTGGCTTTCTCTCTGAAGAACCAGTATTTTATTTTCTTTGCAACAGCTCTTTTAGCCGTTTATGGTTTTTTTACCTTTAGGAATATGCCAATAGAGGCATTTCCGGATGTCACCAATACGGAAATCACCATTATCACGCAATGGCCGGGAAGAAGTGCCGAGGAAGTGGAGAAGTTCGTAACTATCCCCATTGAATTGGCGATGAATCCGGTACAGAAAAAAACAAGTCTCCGCTCTACCAGTATTTTTGGTCTTTCTGTAGTGAAACCGATCTTCGATGATGATGTTGCGGATATGTTTGCCCGCATACAGGTCAATAACCTGCTACCCAATGCCAGTCTTCCCGATAATATTTCCCCTCAGGTACAGCCCCCTACCGGACCGACAGGAGAAGTATTCCGGTATACGCTGGAGAGTACATTCCGCGATCCGAGAGAATTAAAAACCTTACAGGACTGGGTAGTCGACAGGGAACTTCGTTCGGTGCCGGGCATAGCCGATATCGTAAGTTTCGGCGGGATGGTAAAGACGTATGAGATCAGGGCCAATCCGCAGATCCTGGCCAATCTGGGGATTACGCCCCTCGATGTTTATACTGCCGTCAGTAAAAGTAATATCAATATCGGCGGGGATTTCATTAAAAAGAATTCTCAGGCATATGTAGTGAGGGGCATTGGGCTTTTAAACGATATCAATGAAATAAAGAACATCATTGTTCAGAACAATAATGGTATTCCTATCCTGGTCAAAGACCTGGCTGATGTGGAGATTTCCAATATGCCCCGTATGGGTGAGGTGGGAAGGACAGATGCCATAGACACATCCGGGCATCGCAGACTTCGTAATAACCCCGATGCCGTGGAAGGAATCGTATTGATGCGGAAAGGTGAGAACCCCGATGCAGTTATCCGCGTTTTAAAGGAAGAGGTACAGAAACTGAATGAAAGAATTTTACCGGCAGATACCAAGATCGTTCCTTTCTACAACAGGGAAGACCTGATCAAATACGCCACCCATACGGTACTTCATAACCTTGTGGAAGGGATCCTCCTGGTTACACTGGTCGTTTCGCTTTTTATGTTCAACTGGAGAACCACCCTGATCGTTTCCATTATCATTCCATTATCCTTGCTTTTCTCCTTCATTTGCCTCAACCTGATGCATATGTCGGCCAATCTGCTTTCCCTGGGCGCTATAGACTTCGGGATCATTATCGATGGAGCGGTTGTTATGGTGGAAGGATTGTTTGTAATGCTGGACCTGAAGGCCAAAGAGATCGGTATGGAACGTTTTAACAGGCTGTCCAAGCTGGGGATGATCAAGAAAAAAGGAGCCCAGTTGGGTAAGGCTATCTTTTTCACCAAACTGATCATCATTACGGCGCTTTTACCCATTTTCTCTTTTCAGAAAGTGGAAGGTAAATTATTCTCCCCGCTGGCCTATACGCTTGGATTTGCCTTATTGGGAGCCTTGATCTTCACTCTTACCCTGGTACCGGTCATGGTCAATGTACTGCTGCGAAAGAATGTTCAGGAGAAACATAATCCTTTTGTACATTTTGTGACGCGGATGATCATGCAGGGATTCCGGTTTGTCTTCCATCATAAAAAATCGTCGATCATCATTGCGTCCCTGGTAGTGGTTGCCGGCTTATATTCTTTTAAATTCCTGGGATCTGAGTTCCTTCCGGAGCTTAATGAAGGTTCTATATGGGTACGTGCTACCCTCCCCTATAGTATTTCTTTGGATACTTCCATGGCAAAGGCCGAACAAATGCGGGGGATCATGATGAAATTCCCCCAGGTACGCAGGGTCATGTCCCAGACCGGCAGGCCGGATGACGGGACCGATGTCGCCGGTTTTTACAACAACGAGTTCGGAGTAAACCTATACCCGGAAGAAGAATGGAACCCGAAGATCTCCAAGGAAGACCTGATAGCCAATATGAGTAAGGAATTATCCATTATTCCCGGGGCCGAACTCAATTTCTCCCAGCCCATTATGGATAATGTGGAAGAAGCTGTCTCCGGTGTAAAAGGATCTATTTGCGTAAAGATATATGGGGATTCCCTCAACTACATGGAAGAACAATCCGAAAAAGTCCACAATATATTAAAAACCGTTTCAGGGATCGAAGACCTGGGCGTTATTAAGAATATTGGACAACCGGAATTGGATATAGACCTGGATCAAAGTAAAATGGCCCTGTACGGGGTTTCTGCAGCCGATGCCAATGACGTCATTGAAATGGCCATTGGAGGAAAAGCCGTCAGCCAGTTATACGAGGGCGTCCGGAGATTTGACATCCGGATTCGTTTCCCGGAGCAATTCAGACAGACGGAAGGAGATATCGGTAACCTGCTCGTACCCACCCAGAGCGGCTCAAAAGTACCTATTCATGAGATCGCGGCTATTACCCAAAAGACAGGCCCCTGCCTGATCTTCCGTGACGATAACCGGCGTTACACCGCGATTAAATTTTCTGTACGCGGCCGGGATATGGGTAGCACCATTGCGGAGGCACAGGAAAAAGTCGATGCAAAAGTGCAGCTTAAAAGAGGCTATTCGATGGTATGGCAGGGGGATTTCGAGAATCAGCAACGGGCTTCCAAAAGATTGACGGAGGTCGTACCGATTAGTTTATTGCTCATCTTTTTGCTTCTTTTCGTAATGTTCGGAAACCTCAAGGATGCCGGACTGGTTTTCCTCAATGTTCCTTTTGCCGTCGTGGGCGGCGTACTTTCGCTGTTGATCACCGGAACGAATTTCAGTATTTCCGCCGGAATCGGGTTTATTGCCCTTTTCGGGATCTGTATCCTGGAAGGCGTATTGCTGATCTCGGCATTCAAACATAATCTGGAGCGAATCAAAGGCGATGACAGCCCTCTCTATACTTCCATAAAGATCGGCGTCCATGAACTGATCCGCCCGGTATTAATGACGGCCCTGATGGCAACGATCGGCCTTTTGCCTGCCGCCATATCCACGGGGATAGGTTCTGAAAGCTCCAGGCCATTGGCAAGGGTGGTTATAGGAGGCTTATGCCTGGCAACGGTATTTTGCCTGCTGATCTTTCCACTGGTTTTTTTCTGGGCCTATAAAAAGGTGGATACCAAACACCAGGGAGAGATTGATAAAAACAATACTACAGGAATAGGTCCATCTTAAATGCAAAAGCCGGGTCTGGCAAAATTAATAACAAAATCGGATATTAAATAAAACAGGTTAGTCCTACGTTCTTTAATTTTGCCCACGATAAAATCTATCATTCATGGCTATTTCTACCTTTGAGCTCGTTATTGCAATTATTATAGCCGCCCTGCTGGCCGGTACCCTGGCCTATTTATTCCTGAAACAACGGAAGGAGTCCAAAAAAGAAGAAACCAAACCGGCAGCCGACCCTTCTTCCGGGATAAATTCCCGCCAGCTGCAATTACAGGCCTATGAGCGCCTCATCCTGCTCACTGACCGTATTGCCTTACCTAATCTTATCAGCCGGGTGAACCAGCCCGGCCTGAGCGCAAGAGAAATGCAATCCCTCCTTACTCAGAGCATCCGCCAGGAATTCGAGCACAATATTACCCAACAGATCTACGTATCCGCAGAAGCATGGGATGCTATCCGGAATTTTAAGGAACAAAACCTGCTTATCGTTAACCAGGTAGCCTCTTTCTTGCCCCAGGAGGCAACCGGTCTGGATCTGAACAAAAATTTACTGGACCTGCTTATGCAAAGCCCCAAGGCGTCCCTTCAGAATGTCGTGTCCGAAGCCCTTAGCTTTGAAGCAAAGAAACTTATGTAGATTTGGTCTGCGGACCTTCGGTCTGGGTTGTTTGCGGTAAGGGTAATAAAAAGGTTGCTCCACAATATTGCTCCATGGAAAAAAAAATAGTAACGGATAGCGGGATTGAGATTAAAGAGGTATATACTTCAGCGGACCTTCCTTCCCGGGAGGAAGATCTTCCCGGCGAATTCCCCTATACCAGAGGGGTGCAGGCCGATATGTACCGGGGCAAATTGTGGACGATGCGCCAGTATGCCGGTTTCAGTACGGCCGAAGAGAGTAATAAACGTTATCATTATTTATTAAGCCAGGGGGTCATGGGATTAAGCGTCGCTTTCGACCTGCCGACGCAAATAGGTTATGACAGCGACCATGCGCTGGCGGAAGGCGAAGTGGGCAAAACCGGGGTGGCCATCGATTCCATCGAAGATATGCAAACCCTGTTCAAGGGTATCAGGCTGGAAGACGTCACCACATCAATGACCATTAATGCCACAGGTTATATTTTACTCGCTCTTTATACGGCTATTGCCAAAAAACAGGGTGCTGACCTTAAAAAAATTTCCGGTACCATTCAGAACGATATACTTAAAGAATATGCGGCAAGGGGTACCTATATCTATCCTCCCAAGCCCTCCATGCGTATTATTACCGACATTTTTGAATGGTGCGGTAAAGAATTGCCCAAGTGGAATACCATTTCTATATCAGGATATCATATCCGCGAAGCAGGCAGCACGGCCGTCCAGGAGATAGCATTTACGCTGAGTAATGGAAAAGCTTACGTTCAGGCGGCCAAGGAGAAAGGCCTGGATATAAATAAGTTTGGCAAACGTCTCTCCTTCTTTTTCAACGCGCATAATAATCTTTTTGAAGAAGTGGCAAAATTCCGTGCCGCACGCAAGATGTGGGCGGTTATGATGAAGGACCTGGGGGCAACCGATCCGAAAGCCATGATGCTTCGTTTCCATACCCAGACAGGGGGAAGTACCCTAACCGCACAGCAGCCCCAAAACAATATTACCCGGGTAACCCTGCAAACGCTTGCGGCTGTATTGGGGGGTACACAATCCCTTCATACCAACGGCTATGATGAAGCGCTGAGTCTGCCTACGGAAGAGGCTGCCAGGATTGCCCTGCGGACGCAACAGATCGTAGCCTTTGAAAGCGGTGCGCCTGAAACGGCCGATCCCCTGGCAGGGAGCTATTTTGTGGAGGCGCTTACCAGGGAGGTCGAAGAGGAAGCCTGGAAACTGATACGGCGTATCGATGACATGGGCGGAAGCGTGAGCGCTATCGAACAAGGGTTTATCCAGGATGAAATTGCCCGCAGTGCCTACGAATACCAACGCCAGATCGAAACAGGCGAGAAAATCATTGTGGGCGTAAATAAATTTCAGGTAACAGAAAAAGACTCAATCCCCGGTTTCAGGATCGACGATTCCATCCGTCAGGTACAAACGGAAAAATTAGCCTCCCTCAGAAACAGAAGGGATCCTGCAAAATGTGATTCAATTCTTCAGGATCTTAATGATAAGGCGGCTTCAGGAGAAAACATCATGCCTGTCGTACTCGAGGCCGTCGAGAACAATTGCACCCTGGGAGAGATTGCCGATACGTTAAGAGAAATTTTTGGGGAATATAAGTAACCCTATTCCTGTTCCAACAGAACGGGAATTGGAATCTCTTTTTCTTCCCGCAGAGACCGGTCCAGTTCATTATAGATATTCATCAATAAGCCGCTGTTATTTTGCAGCTTAAGTGTCAGGTCCCGGGTTTTATCTTTTTCCGATTCCAGCAGGTCTTGCAATTCCTGAACCGATGTCATCAATTGCCCTGTTTTGGCCGTTTGTTCCTTCAAATCGTTTACCTGTATTTTTATTATGTCCCTTTCACGTTGCAAACCGGTTATCTCTTCCTGTAAACCATTTAATTGGGCCAGCAATTCCCCTATCCTGCTTTTATCTTCCCTTCCCTGGTATTCAACCAGATGATAATTCTTTATCCTTTGTTCCAACTGATTTTGCAGGAAGTCGATCTGGATGTCCTTTTCTGCAATAAGATCCTGAACCGATGCCAATTCGCTGATACGCTCCCTTAGCATCCTGTTTTCTTCTTTTGTATCTGTACCAGGTTCATTTTTATTAACTGCGTTTTTCGCCTCTTCCATGCCCTCTTCTTCTTCTGAAACAGATAATACCGAGGCAGATTTTTTTCCCTCTTCAAGGGCCTCCTTCAATTCAAGGACTTTTTTTTCCGATTCCTTTAGTTTCTCCTTCAGTTGCTCTACCCTGGAATCCGCCTGCTCCTGGTATTGTTCATACTTATTTTTCATCCAAAGCAGCCCCTGGTATGGAGTTGCTGCTTCCTCTTTAAACGAATAATCATCATCCACCAGAACCTGGTCGGTGTTGGCCAGGGCCAGTGGCAACTCATTTTCTCCACCTTCTCTTCTTTTCCTCCGATAATGGATATAAGTGGTGATTAAGGCCGTAATAACGAACATAGGAATAAAGATCCAAACCAGAATTTGAAGAAATTGCCCGAACTCATAAAGCGTAACTGTCGACAGGTACATAGTGTAGAATTTTAAGTAAAAGTCCTACCATATTGATAATTAATGTTTTATATTAAAAAAAGAAAATGCAAAGGCTTAGAGATCCTTTAAGGGAGGGGTTATCCTATAAAGCAAGAATAATACCAATTCACACTAAAAAAAGAACCATTGACCGAAACCACCTCTTTCAAACGCCCATCCGCGTAAAAGCAAATTCATTTTGATCATTTTTGCACAAATTTGGTACGGATAACCTGGTCATAAAAAGACCTTAAGGTTAGAAGACTTCTTATTTAAAAATTAAAACCGAATATCATGAAAGGAAAATGGATGAGCCTCTATAAAAAATTGCTCTTCTGCGCAGTCCTGGGCATTGCCTTATGTTCATCAAACGTTTTATTTGCCCAGGGTGGTGAAAGAGGGGGTGGCGGAGGAAGAGGAGACACCGCAGCTATGAGGAAACGGCAGGAGGAAATGTTGCAACAGGTAAAGACCGACCTTAAACTGACCGATACACAGACCGATTCCGTATCCTCTATTCAAAAAGAATTCCAGGGTAAAATGCGGGCCATATTTATAGACGAATCGGTGAGCCGGGAGGATAAAAGGGCTAAAATGGAGCCTTTGAATGATGAGCGGAACAAACGTTTACAAGCTGCATTAGGCGATGATCTTTTTAAAAAATACCAGGCCTGGGTGCAGGAGCACCGCCCCCAAAGAGGTGGCGGAGGCGGAGGAGGCAGAATTAACTAAGTGGTGAACTGCACGTTAAAGGAAAAGGAGGTATTTGCCTCCTTTCCTTTTTAACTCATTTTAAGGATTATACGAATATCTTTTTCTATCAGCCCTTTTTCTGTTCTTTCGCCCAGGTATCCTTCAGGGACACCGTACGGTTGAAAACCATTTTGTCTTCCGAACTGTCCTTATCCAGGCAAAAATATCCTTTGCGCAGAAATTGATACCTTTCTTTAAAGGAGACCTTTCTCAAGGCAGGTTCCGCAAAAGCGGCAGAAACCACCTGTAAAGAATCCGGATTTATATATTCCTTAAAATCGCCCTCTTCGTTAGATGGATTCTCCACCTTGAACAAACGATCGTATAACCTCACTTCCGTAGTAATGGCATGTCGTATGCTGACCCAATGAATAGTAGCCTGTACCTTAATATTAGCCTGGTCTCCACCGCTCTTGCTGCCAGGCAGATAAGAACACCGGAGTTCGCTGATATTCCCCAGATCATCTTTAATGACTTCATCACATTGAATGATATAGGCGCTTTTTAATCTGACCTTTCCCCCTGGAGCCAGCCGAAAGAATTTTTTGGGAGGATTCTCCATAAAATCTTCCCTTTCTATATATAATTCCCGGCTGAAAGGGATTTCTCTATGGCCTGATTCAGGATCTTCCGGGTTATTCTCGCTGGTAAGCACTTCCTCCTGTTCCGGATAATTCGTCAACACAATCTTCAGTGGCTCAAAAACAACCATTCTCCGCGGCGCAATTCGGTTCAGTTGTTCCCGGATACAGAATTCAAGCAGGGATACGTCAATCAGGTTTTCTCTTTTCTGTACACCAATCTTATCGGCAAATACCCGGATACTCTCCGGCGTATAGCCCCGGCGACGCAGCCCGGAGATTGTCGGCATCCTGGGGTCGTCCCATCCCGTTACCTGCTTTTCCTTTACCAGTTCCAGTAATTTCCGCTTGCTCATCACGGTAAAGGTGAGGTTCAAACGGGCGAACTCATATTGATGAGAGGGGAAAATGTCCAGTTTTTCAATGAACCAATCATACAAGGGGCGATGGGGGATAAATTCCAGGGTACAGACGGAATGGGTAATATTTTCTATCGAATCGCTCTGCCCATGGGCGAAGTCATACATCGGGTAAATACACCATTTGTCGCCGGTGCGATGGTGGTGGGCATGTTTGATCCGGTACATGATAGGGTCACGCATATGCATATTCGGTGAACCCAGGTCGATCTTTGCCCTGAGCACCTTTGCCCCGTCAGGATATTTTCCTTCCTTCATTTCTGCAAATAACCGTTCATTCTCTTCCTTGCTTCGGTTACGGTAAGGGCTTTCTTTCCCGGGCTCGGTCGGCGTACCTTTTAAGGAGGCGATCTCGTCCGGAGTACTGTCATCCACATAAGCCAGGCCTTTACGGATAAGATTTACAGCAAACTGATAGATCTGTTCAAAATAATCGGATGCGTATAACTCATTGGCCCATTCAAAACCCAGCCAACGAATATCCTCCTTGATACTGTCCACATATTCGGTTTCCTCGGTCACGGGATTGGTATCGTCAAAACGGAGATTCGTCTTTCCGCCATATTTCAAGGCCAGGCCAAAATTGAGAAATATTGATTTGGAATGACCAATATGCAGGTACCCATTGGGCTCAGGGGGGAACCGGGTAAGTATGGTCTTGTATTTTCCGGATTGCAGATCCTCTTCAACGATTTCTTCCAGGAAATTCAGGGATTTCTCTTCTTCTTTTTTGATTTCTGTCATAAATTTCGATTCCGCAGACCTTGGCCGCATTTTATAATAGGCGAATTTACAGCATGTAATGGAGGTTACCAAAGGCTCAGCCCCTGCCGCCGAAAAGAAGACTGCCGATCCTGACCAGGCTGCTTCCTTCCTCTATGGCAATCTTATAGTCCCCGCTCATGCCCATGGAGAGAATGGCAGAGGGTTGGAAATATTTGTCGAACAAAGTCTTCAATCCCTTTAATTCTTCTCTTACTTTCGCAGGGTCGTCTGTAAAAGAAGCCATCCCCATAAGGCCGAGAATTTTTACATTTTTTAATGAATTCCCGGCTTTCCCACCAGCCTCCATCCCGACTGACCCACTCCATATCCCCTCCATCATCAGGTCATCCAGTTCCTTTGCGTCAAAACCGAATTTCGTATCCTCCCTGGCGATATGAACCTGTAACAGGCAATTGATCACCCGGCTGTTCCGGCCACCCTGTTTGTCAATTTCACGGAGTAATTTTAAGCTGTCCACCCCATGAATAAGGTAGACAAATGGCGCAATATATTTCACTTTATTGGACTGAAGATGCCCAATAAAATGCCAACGAATATCCATTGGTAACTGACTTTGTTTGTCCACCAGTTCCTGTACATAATTCTCTCCGAAGTCCCGCTGCCCCTGATCGTAAAGAGCCACGATATCTTCCACCGGTTTGGTCTTGGATACGGCTACCAGCTGTACACTGATCCCCAGCTCCTCCCTGATTTCCCGGTACTTTTCCTTATTTACGGACATTTGAATTATGGTTTGAACGCGAAGATACTTACACAGGCGGTATTTAGCGCTATGGCCGTCCCGCCAAATAGGGTTAATTTTGCACCGGTTAACAGCTTTCATCATGTAGAAAAATATACCCTTGAACCCGACAACCTGGAAACACTTCACATTCGCATTATTCTATATACAGTCTTTTTCCGGAATGGCACAGTCAGGAGCCGGACGCCAAACAATTACAGGAAAGATCATCGACGCGGCAACCCAACGGCCAATTCAATCTGCCACGGTCAGCCTGCTGGGGAAAGACTCTATTGTCCTGGCAGGCGCAAGCTCCGAAATGGATGGCAGTTTCCATATGGGCAACATTCCGGATGGTCATACCTTGTTCAGAGTGAGCATAGTAGGTTATCAACCCGTTTACAGGGTAATCCCAGCAGGCCAGAAAAACCTCATTAATGTTGGGGTCATAAGGGTGAAGCCTCTTGCGGCACAATTACAAACCGTCGTGGTAGTTGGGGAAAAAGCAGCATTCCGGACCGAAATCGATAAGAAAGTATTTAATGTGGACCGGAGCCTGGCCTCGAAAGGAGGAACAGCAGCAGATGCGCTCCGGCAGGTGCCCACGCTGAGCATCGATGCCACCGGGCAGGTCACCCTTCGTAATGGAGCCCCCGTTATCCTGGTTGATGGCAAAAGAACAACGCTTACGCTGGATCAGATCCCTTCCGACCAGATCCAGAGCGTGGAGGTTATTCCCAATCCTTCGGCAAGATATGATGCACAAGGAAATAATGGCATCGTGAATATCGTCATGAAGAAGAACCGGAAGCCTGGTATGAATGGCTCAGTTACCGGTGTATGGAATTCTCTTCATGAGCTATATGGTTTCCTAAATACGAATGTCTATCAGAACCGTTGGAATTTCACGCTGAATTATATGGCCCATCGTCATCGCTCTGTCTCGAACACCAGCAGCCGTCTCGATAATCTTAAGGATAACACCTCTCTATTACAGAATGGAAGGGCCGTTACAACAGGCCCTTTCCAGAAAATCAGGGCAGGCGCTGACTTTTTTATGGACCAGCACAATACCTTTAGTCTTTCCTCGGATGTTGGCTTCGGCAAACATCCAACAACAGGTGAACAGGCGGCAGAATATTTGAATGCGGTGGGTGGTGTCGATTCCGGCAGTAACCGGAAGACGACAGAAGGTGACGTATTCACCTTTACCCATACCGAATTCGAATATACCCACGCATTTAAAAAACAGGGAGCGAAATGGACGACCAGCGGAGCCCTGGAAACTTATCATGGTAAATTCGAAGGGTCCTACACGATGCAGTATCTAAATAAAGCCGGAGCAGAAACCGGCCTTCCTTACCTGCAGCAATATGGAGGTGGCGCAAATGCCAGTACCCTTACCTGGCAGTCCGACTTCACAGAATCCTTGCGGGAAGGAAAGGCCCGCCTGGAGGCTGGTGTGAAAGCCATCCTTCATAACAATCACAGCCGGAATAATTTTCTCGACTATGATCATTCTCTGAATCAGTATACCGTTAACGGCCTGGCCAGCTATGATTACAGCTATGCCGATAATACCTATGCCGCTTATGGCAGTTATAATGATCATATCGGGAGTAAATTCACCTATATGGCCGGTCTCCGGGTGGAACAATTTGATTATACGGGCACGATCCACGACAACCATACACAATTTTCCTTCCATAATACGGGCATATACCCCAGCCTGTTCCTGACGCAGAAAGCGGGCGACAACGGCGAATTCCACCTGAACTATTCCCGGCGCGTAAACCGCCCCCAATGGTGGCAGATCACACCATGGACCAACTATTCCAATCCGCAGAATCCACAGGCAGGCAATCCGAAGATCCAGTCAGAAAATACGAACCTTGGAGAACTCGCTTACAATAACTCCCGGGGAAGCACGACCCTGAATGCTACTATATACGTGAAGAATACCCTTAGCCCGATCATTTCTTATAATATTCCGCTATCCAATGACACACTCCTGAGCACTTTCAGAAATGCCAATAGCACCAATACCTATGGATCGGAAATTATTGTAAAAATACCTGTGTTGAAATGGTGGAGCGCTACCACCAATCTTAATTTCTTTCAGACTGCTATCAATGCGGATAACCTCGCGAAAGGGCTCTCCAATTCCGGCTTCAGCTGGTTCGCTAAACTGAATTCGGAAATGAAGCTGGCCGAAATTTACACTTTCCAGTTAACCGGCAACTATAATGCACCGAACATCATCGCCCAGGGGAAAATAATGGCTTCCGGGGGGGTGGATGCGGCCATTAAACGGGATTTCCTGAAGAATAAGACAGGTACGCTGGTCCTTAGTGTTTCCGATATCTTTAATACACAACAATACAAGGTCATGACCGGGTCATCGAGCAGCTTCATTCAATATGCTGTCACCAAACCGCAGACACGGGTATTTAAAATTAATTTTACCTATTCGTTCGGTAAAGAAAAAAACGGAGAGCTTAAGAAAGCTACTTCAATATCGACCGACTGATCACCATACGCTGGACCTCGCTGGTGCCTTCATAGATCTGGGTGATCTTGGCATCCCGCATCATCCTTTCCACATGATATTCTTTGACAAATCCATACCCGCCATGGATCTGAACGGCTTCGGTCGCCGTCCACATGGCGGTTTCAGAGGCAAAGACTTTCGCCATGGAAGAACTAAGCGTAAAATCCAGGTCATTATCCTTTTCCCAGGCTGCACGCAGGCATAAAAGGCGGGAAGCCTCGATACGGGTGGCCATATCCGCCAATTTGAACTGGATAGCCTGGTGATGCATGATCTCCTTACCAAAGGCCTTCCTTTCCTTGGAATATTTCAACGCCAGTTCATAAGCCCCGCTGGCTATTCCCAATGCCTGCGATGCAATCCCAATACGACCGCCTGCCAGGGTTTTCATGGCGAATTTAAAGCCGAACCCTTCGGCCCCGATCCTGTTCTCCCTGGGTACTATGACATCGTTAAACAATATGCTGTGCGTGTCGCTGCCGCGTATCCCCAGTTTATTTTCTTTGGCTCCTACTACAACCCCGGGAGAATTCTTTTCAACGATAAAGGCATTGATTCCATGACTTCCTTTGGCGGGGTCAGTTTGCGCGATAACCAGGTAAACTGAAGCGGAATTTCCATTGGTGATCCAGTTTTTGGTTCCGTTCAGCAAATAATGATCCCCTTTATCTTCCGCTGTCGTCTGTTGAGAACTGGCATCACTGCCTGCCTCCGGTTCGCTTAACAGGAAAGCGCCAATATAAAGCCCGCCATCCTTTCTTCCCTGTGCCAACGGAGTGAGATATTTTTGTTTTTGGGCTTCATTTCCGAATTTGTCCAGGCCCCAGCATACCAGGCTATTGTTAACGCTCATACATACGCTGACGCTGGCGTCTATCTTACTTACTTCCTCCATGGCGAGCACGTAGCTGACCGTATCCATGCCGGCGCCTCCGTATTGAGGGTCGACCATCATACCCATAAAACCCAATTCGGCCAGTTTTAATACCTGTTCATGGGGGAACCGCTGGTGTTCATCCCTTTCTATTACTCCGGGCAGGCAATCGTTCTGTGCAAAATCCCGGGCCGCTTTCTGTATCATCAAATGTTCTTCTGATAATTGAAAATGCATAAGGACAAAAATTTTATGGCCTCAAAAGTAACAGAAAGTTGTTTAGCAAACTAACAGTTGGTAGTTTTTTTCCGCATTAGTTATTCCCCGTAATGGACTGCCCGTCTTTTCCATCCAGTAATCCGATAACAGTCTTGAAAATAACGATGAACAGACCCGCCTCTTCTTCGGTAAAATTGCTGGCTTGTTCATCCCCATCCCCGCCTTCGCTGTAAATAATGGCAGCGGCAAATTGTAATAAAAAGGGCTGGCAAAAGGAATCCATTATGGTCATGGCATCCGTTTCGTCAAAACCATCATGGAAAACTTCTTCCATTTCATCGAACTCCTTATGAAAAGCCTTTTCAAATTCTCCTTCCGTAATTACAGGAATTCCCGGCTGGATTTCACGGAAACCAAGCAGGATAATCGTCAGTATATAGGCTACATCCTCCCTGGCATCGGGTTCATCCAACTCCCTGCTCTCCCCCAGTACATAACCCACCAGGGCAGGCTGTTCTTTGGAAAAAGCCTCCCACACAGATTCGACCTGAGCCTCCTCCATTTCCTGGATAGCGTTATTGATATTATCGATCATTTTTTCCGTAATAAGTTGCATCCCTGGTAATTTTCTTCAAACCTACGCCAAAAATCGTAAAAATTCCCTCCTTTGCGGTTGCCACGCAAATCCTTATATTTGCCCCGAACGAACTCCGTTCGTTCGAGCGACTTTAAGAGAATGCTTCCTTCTATGAGTATGCAGGCAAACCATAGTACATTGACCCCCAGGAGCAGATCAACCCAATCTTTGCTTCCTTCCAATTTTTATGTTCCCGACTAGCGTTTTTCAATTTGTCCCGATCCGGTTCTGATTAATCCGTTTCAAAAAGAGGACGATTTCATTTTTCATCTAACTATTCTAATAAGCATAATTCTTATTTATGGCCAGGCATCCATCACCAAAAGCACAAGTATCGGTATCCTCAGAAATCGGCAGGTTACGCCGTCTCCTGGTCCACAGTCCGGATAGCGGATTGGGCAAAGTTGTACCCTCCAAAGCCCAGGACTGGCTCTTCGAAGATATCGTCCACCTGGAAACCATCCGGAGAAAAGAATATGACTTTTACACAAAAATATTGTTGTATTTCCTGGATCCGGAAAAGATCAAAGGGAAATTAGCCGGAATCGACGATGAAAAGAGCAAACGCAGGTTTTACAAACCCGGAGACGATCTTTTTTTCCGGTCTGATAAGGTAGTCGAATTACAATGGCTGCTGGCCGATATCCTTGGTGATCATGAGATCAAGATCAAACTGGTAGCTTCTGTCTGCGCGATAGAGACCTGCTCTTATGATACCCAAAAGGAATTACAGGAATTATCCCCCGTTCAACTGGCCAAGACCTTTATTAGCGGTACGATGAATGATGAGGATAACGAGGATGAAAAGATGCTTTTCGCTCCTATTCCTAATTTTATCTTTACCCGTGACATTGGCATTGTCATCAACAATTATGTGTTACTTAACAAGCCTGCCAAAAAAGCCCGTACCCGCGAAGCCCTGCTGGCAAAATATATTTTCTTCAACCACCCGCTTTTTACCGACTACCAGGACAGGATCATAGAATTAGCGGATACCCATCATCATTTTTTATTGCCCAGGGAGGGCGATGACAAAAAAGTCACGCTGGAAGGCGGAGACGTCATGGTCGTGAACAAAGATCACCTGCTCATAGGGGTTAGCGAACGCACTTCCCTGGAAGCAGCCTATCAGGCCATTAAGGTATTGTTTGAAAAAAATATCGTTAAAAAGATCACGATTGTCCGGATCCCCAAAAAAAGGGACTATATGCATATCGATACCATCTTTACCCAGGTCAAACGTAATGTCTGGGTTATGCTGGGAACTTTTTCCCGGAAAGCCATGAAACATGAGGACAATGATGCCGTTCAGCGCATCCTGGATGGCAGCAAAAAAGAGGATAAACTCCGGATCATCCAGTTCCGGAAAAAGGATCCGGCCAACCCCGAGTATTTTGACAATCTGGAAGATCTCCTTACCGATATCAGTAAGAACGACCTGGGCTGCACCGAAAAAACAAAATTCATTTATTCCGGCAATAATGAGTTCCCATTCGACGCCCGTGAGCAATGGACGGATTCCTGTAACCTGCTGGCACTGAAAGAAGGTGTCGTATTGGGATATGACCGGAATGACAAGACCATGGAAGCTTTTAAAGCAAATGGTTTTTCGGTGATCCATGCCCACGAATTGATCGAAAAGATGGAGAGCGGCCATATTAGTCCTGATGACATGGAAAATACCCTGATCCTGATGCCATCGGCAGAATTGTCCAGAGCACGGGGTGGGTTTCATTGTATGAGTATGCCACTGCTCAGGGACGAAATCGAATAGAGGAAACAGCGTATTAAAAAAAAAATGGTAAAATGCAAACCACTTCCCATTTGTTAATGATCCGGCCCGTAAATTTTGGATTCAATGCGGAGACGGCTGTGAATAATGCATTTCAAATCGAAGCCCCCGATGACGGACTGCAGGAAAAAGCGTTAAAGGAATTCGATGCGTTTGTAAAGGTTCTCCGTGAAAATAAAGTAGAGGTCACGGTTATCGAAGATACCCGTGAACCCTATACGCCGGATTCCCTATTCCCCAATAACTGGGTATCCTTCCACCAGGACGGGACCATTTGCCTTTACCCGATGTTCGCCCTGAACAGGAGACTTGAACGTAAGCCTGGTGTCCTGAAGGAAATAGGCAAAAAATTCATTTCCCTAAAGACAATCGATCTCAGTTCCTGGGAAGCTCAGGGACTTTTTCTGGAAGGGACAGGAAGTATGGTCCTGGACAGGGACAACAAAATAGCTTATGCCTGTCTTTCCCCAAGAACGGAAAGCAGGGTATTGCAGGATTTCTGTGAAAAGATGAACTATATACCGGAGACTTTCAAGGCAACAGATGCGGAGGGAAGATCCATATATCACACCAATGTCATGATGTGCGTAGCGGATAAATACATAGTGATCTGTCTGGATTCCCTGACTGTCATAGCAGAAAGAAAGCATGTCCTCTCCACCATCGGAAATTCCGGGAAACAATGCATCGAAATCACCCTGGACCAAATGAACCATTTTGCAGGGAATATGCTGCAGGTCCATAACACTGCCCATGAAAAATTGCTGGTCATGTCAACCCGTGCGTATGATTCTCTTACCACTTCACAAAAAGACCTGCTTGGCTCTTTCAACAGGATCATTCATTCACCGCTTACCACTATTGAAAACCAGGGAGGAGGAAGTGCCCGGTGTATGATGGCGGAAATACACCTGCCTGAGACCGAACCATGTTGATATTACATCGATGCCTCAAAAACAATGACCTTGATCCGGATATCCGGACAATAAAACCAAACCTGTAATAAGCATTAATATGAAATTTTCCTTACTCATTTTGTCCTTTTTATGTTCAACCCTGGTCGGCCTGACCCAGGATATTACCAACACAGGGAATGTAAAAATGTATACCGATTCCCTGATAGCATTTCGTACAAATTACATTAACACACATGACGTGGTTAAAACAGAGGGGGATAAAAAGTTATTGGCCTTTTTCCCTATCGATCCATCCTACGTGATAAAATGCCAGTTTGAAAAAATCGATAAGGCAGACTGGTTTCCGATGAATTCATCCGGTTCCGTTAAAAGGCTGCATCGCAGGTACGGCAAACTGACCTTTACCCTCCGGGATACCAGCCTTCAGTTGTATGTTTACCAATCTCAGGGATTGATGCAAACTGCCGAATACAAAGACTATCTGTTCATTCCTTTTTCCGATCAATCCAGCGGAGAAGAGACTTATGGGGCAGGGCGATATCTGGATTATACGATCAATGACATTCATGACGGAACCTTATTGTTGGATTTTAATAAAGCGTATAATCCCAGCTGCGCTTACGCCACCGGATATAATTGCCCCATTCCGCCCAAAGAGAATGACTTGCCGGTATCGATAAGGGCAGGTGAAAAAAATTATGGCAAAAAGGTTCATTAGAACAAGGTCAGGTTACCTCCGGCGGTATTGTTATACAATTTCGGCGGCTTCAGATCCAGCCCGCATTTTTTATTGAATTGTTCTGTTGCATAACGGCATAATTCCGGGGCATTCAATTCATCATGGCTATGAAGAAAAAAATAGATTTCGCGTAATCCATTTTCTATCCAGGTATTAATACGGTCTGCCCAGGCTTCTATCCGGATAAGATCTGTGGGATGCAGGTTATTGGCGACAAACCGGATAAAAGCCACCGGAGCTGTCAATTTCATATGCAGGCAATCCCGTCTTCCGGAAGTATCCGTGATCACTGTTCCGACCCCTGATTCCCGCAGCATTTCCCAGGTATCAGGTACACCATCCCTTCCTGCAAACCATTCTTCATGCCGAAGTTCGACACAGGTTTTAAAATCACGGGGGAGCTGCCGTACAAAGTCCTGCAGGATGACCGCCCGGTTTGGGCCAAAGGAATCCGATAATTGCAGAAAGGAAGGTCCGAGCGTTGATCCAAAACTTTGGATATGATCGATAAAAAGTTCGGTTTCCCTTTCGACATTTTTTAATTGCCGGATGTGACTGATCGTATTGGTGAATTTCGGGCAGAACCGGAAATCATCCTTCGTCAGGGAAGCCCACCGTTCGATCACCTCCCTTGGTTGCAGATTGTAGAACAAGGCATTTAATTCGATGCTGTTGAATTGCCTGACATAATGCGCCAAAAAATCCTTTTCTTTTGTTCCTTTTGGATATACTTTACCAATCCATTCCTTATTTCCCCAACGGGTGCAGCCAATATATACTTTGGCGGGCTCCTTATTGTCCTTTACGAGCCCTTTCAGTAAATCGACGGTCAGCCGGTTATCGGGAGGAAGTGAGAAGTCTATATTTTCGATTTGAGCTATATGTTCCACCCTGCCAAAATCCATTGGTTAATTTTAAGTTATGGAAAGTAATGTCTTTACGTAAATTATACAACATACGATTCTTATTGGTTGCCGATTCAATCCAAATGCTTATTTTTGGGACTTCTTTTGGCTTAAGGTAGATATTTTTCAATAAAACCTGCCATTGGTTAAAGCTTTTTTAAACATTAAATCATTAGAACAGCATTTTTGATGGAAAACAAAGTCACCAAAATTGGCGTACTCACTTCCGGGGGTGATGCTCCGGGAATGAATGCAGCCATCCGTGCCGTTGTTCGTACCGGTATTTATAATGGACTGGAGGTGTTTGGAATTATGCGGGGATATAGCGGAATGATCGAGAACGACATCGTACCCATGCATTCGAGAAGTGTAGCGAATATCATTCAACGGGGAGGAACCATTCTCAAAACAGCCCGTTGCAAGGAGTTTTTTGAACATGAAGGACGGAAAAAAGCCTATAACAACCTGAAGAACCTGGGCATCAATGGCCTGGTCATCATCGGGGGAGACGGGTCTTTCCGGGGTGCCCATAAAATTTCCCAGGAATTCGATATCCCCTGCATAGGTTTACCAGGAACGATCGATAAGGACATTGCCGGTACAGATTTTACCATTGGTTTTGATACGGCCGTGAATACGGCTGTTGAAGCGATCGACAAGATCCGCGATACGGCCGATGCGCACGATCGTCTTTTTATCATCGAAGTTATGGGTCGGGATGCAGGTTATATTGCCCTGCATAGCGGAATAGCTACCGGGGCGGAGAATATCCTCATCCCAGAGCGCAAAACAGATATCGAAGAGCTGGTAAGTTCACTGCTGGAAAAAGAACGCCGCAAAAAATTAGTGAACCTGGTCGTCGTAGCGGAAGGGGATAATTTCGGCGGAGCCGCTGATGTGGCCAAAGTGATAAAAGAGCGTTTGCCGATGGCCGATACAAGGGTTTGTGTCCTGGGACATATTCAACGGGGAGGTTCTCCAAGTTGTATGGACCGCCTGATCGCCAGCCGTATGGGGTATTCGGCAGTAGAATGCCTGCTGGAAGGCCGTCACAATGTGATGGTAGGGATCGTGAACAACAAAATGCATTTTACTCCCCTGGAGAAAGCTGTAAAAGCCAAACAAAAGATCAGCGACGAATGGTTAAAAATCGTCAAAATATTAGCTTCGTAAAAAAAACAAACCCATTGTTCCATGTCAAAGAATTTATCGAAATATCTGTATCAGCAAATGGATAAAGAGGCTGGCCTTCAGCATACTTTTCATAAAACGAAGATAGTCGCGACTGTTGGACCCGCTTGTGATACCTATGAGAAACTGCTTGAATTGGTAAAGGCCGGCGTAAATGTTTTCCGGCTGAACTTTTCCCATGGTGATCATGAGGGCAAGGCAAAGATCATCGAACATATCCGCAATATCAATATTGCTGAACCGTATAACATTTCCATCTTAGGAGATCTTCAGGGCCCTAAGCTGCGTGTAGGAGATATCAAGGACGGCGCGCTGACCATTGCACCCGGCGATATACTCACCTTTACTTCAAAAGAAAAGGTGATCGGTACCATGGAGAAGATCTATGTCTCTTATCCCAACCTTCATCACGACGTACAGGTAGGCAATAAGATCTTAATTGACGATGGCAAACTGGAAGTGGTAGTCGTGAATATAACTCCTGAAGGCGATGTAAAAGTAGCCGTCACTTATGGCGGGGTGTTGTTACCCAAAAAAGGAGTCAATTTACCGGATACCAAGATATCCCTGCCATCCATGACCGAAAAAGATATTATCGACCTGGCCTTTATCATTGACCAGGAGTTGGACTGGGTGGCTTTATCTTTTGTCCGGAAGGTGGAAGATATTGTTGATCTTAAACGTCGCCTGGCGGAAAAGAACAGCCAGACCAAGGTGATCGCGAAAATTGAGATGCCTTCCGCATTGGAAGACCTGCGGAATATTGTAAACGAATCCGATGGGGTAATGGTGGCAAGGGGTGATCTGGGCGTTGAATTACCGGTGGAAAAGGTGCCCATGGCGCAGCGTGAGATCATCCGCAAATGTATCCACCGCGGCAAACCCGTGATCGTAGCCACGCAGATGATGGAAAGTATGATTGACCGGGTGAAACCCAACCGCAGCGAGATCACCGATGTAGCCAATGCCGTGCTGGAAGGCACCGATGCCGTTATGCTCAGTGCAGAAACAGCCACCGGGCAACATCCGGCCCTCGTCGTGGAAACTATGCGCAAAATCATCCTGGAAGTAGAACGTACTGAATATCGGTATAACCGGGAGGAAGACCTGATACCTCAGCCCCACTCCCCTTCCTTTCTTAGTGAAGCCATTTGCTATAATGCGTGTAAATTAGCCACGGATACCAATGCGGATGCATTGATCGGCATGACCCAGAGTGGGTATACGGCTTTTGTGATGTCAAGCTATCGCCCCAAATCGCCGCTGTATATTTTCTCCAAGGAAAAAGGCCTGATCAATCAATTGAGCCTGAGCTGGGGGGTAAGAGCATTTCATTATTCGGAAGAAGAAAGTATGGATGATATTATCCAGGACCAGCACGCTATCCTGAAAGAAAGAGGTTTCCTGAAAACCGGGGATGTCGTAGTAAACACAGGCAGTCTGCCTGTGGAAAATCATCTTCCGACGAATATGTTAAAGATTACCGTAGTAGAGTAGTTACGGCAGTAGGATAACGGTAGTTGAATAACGGCAATTGAATAGTAGAGTAGTAGAGCGATTAGCTGACTGTAGCGGCTAATCGCTCTAAAATTAGTTCTATCTCCTTTTGGTCGGCCATGACCACGGATTGTTCTTCTTTCATCGAAACATTTTTGAATTCCATTGCGCTGGCTTTCCGGATACGTGCAGAAGTATGAAACTCCCCGGCATCCGTCTTTTTTACCAACTCATCGATATTGGCTGATCTTACCCCTGAGCCCGGCATGATCTGAATACGTTCATCTGCCTGTCTTACCAGTTCATTGATCATTGCCGCCCCTTCTATAGCCGTCGGCCGCTGGCCGGAAGTGAGAATGCGCTCGCATCCGATACTGATGATATCTTCCATAGCCTCAAAAGGATTGACCGCCCAATCGAAAGCCCGGTGAAAAGTTACACCCAGGGGATACGCCGATTCCACCAGGCGACTGCATCGTTCTCTATCGATTGTTCCATCAGTATTCAATATACCGATCACGATCCCGTCACAACCTGTCTGTTTACAAAACGCCACTTCTTTCAGCATCACTTCGAATTCCTCCTTCGTGTAAAGAAAATCTCCTCCGCGGGGCCGGATGATCGGGTACAATTGGATATCCAGTTTTTCCCGGGCGATGGTTATGACCCCTGCAGCGGGGGTAGTCCCGCCTTCTTCGGGGCTGGCACAAAGTTCCACCCGGTGAGCGCCCGTCTGTTGGGCGACGATCGCCGAAGAGAGGTTAAAACAACATATTTCCAGTTTATAGTTCATCATTTTTAATACCAGCTTTTTACCTGTACCATTTTTTCTTCTTTATTTGAACGTAAGGCATAACTGAACCCTTTTTGTATGGCAAAAGAACCGGTTTCGCCTTTTTTATTCAGCGCAATGAAGGCCACCTGTATTTCCTTCGCTTTTTCACCTTTGATACGGATGATCCTTTCCACGGCCTGTTTGCAGGCCTGTTCGGGAGAAAGGCCATGTCTCATGCCTTCTACCACGGCATGAGATCCGCAAATACGGATGACGTCTTCCCCCTGCCCCGTTGCTGTTACAGCTCCTACTTCATTATCCACGAACAAACCTGCTCCAATGATGGGAGAATCGCCCAGTCTGCCCCTCATTTTAAAACCCATGCCGCTGGTTGTACAACTGCCGCTTAGATTTCCGGCAGCATCCATAGCCACCATTCCTATCGTATCGTGGTTCCACTCCCCGCCTGCCAATTGCGCAGGCGCAAATGGCCCATGTCCACCCTTTGTACCCCTGGAATTTTCGATATTGATGACAGGTTTGTATTCGGATTTTTTCAACCATTCTTCATAAGCATGTCTTGCATCATCGGACAGTTTCTGTTCTTCTAGTGGAAATCCTTCCGCTACGGCGAATTTCTGGGCTCCGCTCCCAACCAGCATAACATGCGGTGTTTTTTCCATTACCTTTCTGGCAACAGAGATCGGGTGTTTGATCCGTTCCAGAAAACCTACACTCCCGCAATTACCTTTTTCATCCATGATACAGGCATCGAGGGTGACAATGCCATCCCGGTCAGGATTGGCTCCCAGGCCTACACAACAGTTGAGAGAGGCTTCAGTCACCATAACACCTGCCTCCACGGCGTCCAATGCTCTTCCTTTATTACTTAGTATCTCCCAGGCCCCTTTATTAGCCGCCAAACCAGCATCCCAGGTAGAGATCACAATGGGCTCTCCCAATGTAGCTGCAGGTTCTCCTGCCCTTTGCGGATCATTGAATGAATCGTTACCCTTTCCTGCGGTTGCTTTTTTTCCTAAGAATAACAAGCTTAGCGCATTCAACACAGAAACCTGCAGAAATTTTCGACGATCGGACATATTGAATAGTTTTTTTGTAAAAATAAGGGACGTTCTTCAGGATGCCTTTGCGGCCATAAATTTTTCCAGGCCCTTTCTGGCCTTTCCCCTGATCTTATTCTGCAGGAAGGGACTCCATCCCAACAAGATCCCGGGTGTTCCCAATGCCTGCCGGCTCCATTTCCAAAGATCGAATCTATCCTGATGTTCGGAGATCCTACCGTCCCGGAAAGCAAATAACGCTTTCCCCTTATTAACAACTTTCCGCCCCGTCTGGGAAAAAGTATAGGTAGCTGTCCAGGTACAGGAACCATAATCGTCTTCCGATTTTATATCACCATATATCATCTCCATTTCTTTTGCACTTTTTAGCAGCATCTCCCACATCGCTCTTACCTCCTTTCCTTCCAGGTTCTCAAAGACCGGGTCGTAGAAAACAATATCCTCATGATAACAATCCAGCATTCCTTTCCAATCCAATCTGTTAAAACAGGAATAAAACTGCGCTATTAGCTTTTCTGCACTTCGACCTGACCACTGGTCAGGATCTTGTTCGTATGGGCTTCGCCCGAAACTTTCGTCCCCTTCCCTCGAAGGGAACTCAGTTTCGCTTCGCTCGTTTACATTCATAAAAAACTACTCCTTTATTTAACTTTCTTTGATTAAATTGGGATGAGCGACTAAAATTAACCTGTAATCGGCAACTAACAATGCAGAGTTTTCGGCAAGTATGAATGCAGCGTTTTCGGCAACAATGGTACAGGATTTT